>NZ_JBYCLB010000139.1:0-4024 GCF_057473705.1 Mycobacterium sp. TH-M15
CGGCCGGCCGCCGGGCTCGAGCTCATCCATCGGGAAGCTCATCACGTCGGTGGGCCCGGGCAGGTCCATCCAGCGCATGTGCAGGTCGGCCATCGCCGGGGTGTCCAGCAACACCATCGACAGCTCGGCGCCCGGGTTGACGTTCATCCGGTCCAGCACGAAGCGGGCGACGCTGACCAACTCGACCTCGGAGACGTCCAGGCCGGACTCGTTGGAGACCTCGATGCTCATCGGCGGCCGCGCCCGGTCTTGGCGTCCACGGCACGCCGCGCCGCGCGGTTCCCCGCTGGCTGTTGATGTCCGGCATCGTGCCGGGCGTAGGCGTCGACGATCTCCGAGACCAGCCGGTGGCGCACCACGTCCACGCTGGTCAGCTCGACGACGTGGATGTCGTCGATGCCGTCGAGGATGCCGACCGCGGCCCGCAGGCCGGACCGGGCGCCGCCGGGCAGGTCGATCTGGGTGATGTCGCCGGTGACGACGATCTTGGAGCCGAAACCCAGCCTGGTCAGGAACATCTTCATCTGCTCGGCGGTGGTGTTCTGCGCCTCGTCGAGGATGATGAACGCGTCATTCAAACTTCTACCCCGCATGTAGGCCAGCGGCGCTACCTCGATCACCCCGGAGGCCATCAGCTTGGCGATCAGCTCCGGGTCCATCATGTCGTAGAGCGCGTCGTAGAGCGGCCGCAGATAGGGGTCGATCTTCTCGCTCAGCGAGCCGGGCAGAAAGCCAAGGCGCTCACCGGCTTCCACCGCAGGCCGGGTCAACACGATCCGGTTGACCTGTTTGGTCTGCAGCGAGCTGACCGCTTTGGCCATCGCCAGGTAGGTCTTTCCGGTGCCGGCCGGGCCGATGCCGAAAACGATGGTGTTGTCGTCGATCGCGTCGACGTAGCGTTTCTGGTTCAGCGTCTTGGGCCGAATCGTCTTGCCGCGCCGAGACAGGATGTCGAAGGTCAGCACCTCGGCGGGCGACTCGTCGCCGCTGCCGGTCAGGATCGCCACGGTGTGCCGCAGCACCTCCGGGGTCAGGGTCTGGCCGCCGGCGACTATCGCGACCAGCTCGGAGATCACCCGTTCGGCCAGCGCGACGTCGGCCGGTTCGCCGGAGAGGGTGACGGCGTTGCCGCGCACGTGCAGATCGGCGGCCAGGACGCGTTCCAGGGCCCGCAGGTTCTCGTCGGCCGACCCGAGCAGACCCACCACCAGGTCGGGTGGAACGTCGATGCTGCTGCGTACCTGCGGAGCGGGGTCCGCGGCGGTCTTGCGGAGCGTCACGTGGTGTCTGCTACCTGCCTGCTGGTTTTCCGGGTCAAACGCCGCTACGAGTCTACCGTCGCGGGCGGTCACCGTCCCCGCGTCGACGCAATGGTGCCGGAATTGGTACTGGGTCAGGTACCCTAGCCGACATGCCGTCGCTGAACATCACCTTCACCGAAGAGGAGCTGGCCGCGGTCCGCGGCGCCGCCGGCAGCGAGAACGTGTCGCTGCGGGCGTTCGCCCATCGCGCGGTGGTCGCCGCGGCCAGCCATCACAAGCGCCGGGTGGCCGAAGCCGCGGCGCTGGTCGCCGAACGCTCGGCAGAGCTGAATCGCCGTTTGGCGTGACCGAATTCCTCGACCGCGACGACGTGCTGGTCGCCGGCACGGCCGCGGTCGGCCACGCCGTCGAGGTCGGCGACTACGGGCTGCTCGACGCGGCCCTGGCACGTCCGCAGGCCACGGTCTACCGAACCGATGCCTACCCGGATCTCTTCACCAAGGCCGCCGCGTTGCTGCAGTCGCTGGCCCGCAACCACGCGCTGATCGACGGCAACAAACGCACCGGCTGGGCGGCGGCGTGGACGTTCCTGCACATCAACGGGGTTGAACTCGCGCCCGATTTCGACGTCGACACCGCCGAGACGTTCGTCAACGACGTCGCAGAGCGCGGCGAGCGCACCGTCGAGCAGATCGCGGCCGCGCTGGCGTCCTTCGCCGGCGGCTGACCCTCACTCCGGCTGCCAGCGCCCGGTCAGCACGCCGATCGCGCCGAGGGCCACCGCGGCCGCCGTCGAGGTGCGCAGCACGGTGGGCCCGAGCCGCACCGCCCGGGCGCCGGCGGCGGTCAGCGCGGCGAGCTCGCCGTCGGTGATGCCGCCCTCCGGGCCGACCACCAGCGCCAGCGACGGTGCGTCCGGCGCGACCGCGTCGGCCAGCGGTGTCGTCGCCGAGTCGTGCAGGACCAACACGACGCCGCCGGTTCCGACCCGGTCCGACACCCACTCGGCCAGCTGCGCGGCGGACAGCACCCCGGTCACCGCCGGGAGGTAGGCGCGTCGGGACTGCCCGGCCGCCGCCTTCGCCACCGCCCGCCAGCGCCGCAGCCCCTTGTCGGCCCGGGCGCCGTCCCAGCGGGCCACGCAGCGCTGCGCCTGCCAGGCGACGAACGCGTCGGCGCCGGCTTCGGTGGCCAGCTCGACCGCCAGTTCGGAGCGCTCGGATTTGGGCAGCGCCTGCACCACGGTCACCGGCGGAACCGGCGGGGCGACGGTCCAGCGCCGTAGCACCCGGGCGCGCAGCCCGGTCCGGTCGGCGTCCTCCACCCGGCACTGCGCCAGCGTCCCGGCGCCGTCGGCCAGGGTGAGCTCCTCGCCGGCCCGGATTCGCCGGACGGTGGCGGCGTGGTGGCCCTCGTCGCCGCCGAGGGCGACCAGGCCACCGGCGTCGGGCAGTTGGTCGACGTAGAAGAGGCCCGGCACGTTGGTGAACCTACCCGCCGGACGCCGGGTTCACCGCGGTGTGAGCGGTGACTCAGCGGCGGCGGTAGACGTCGGCGCGGTCCACCGCGGAGTCGACTTCCCGGGTGTACTTGACCACGATCGCCGAGCGGGCGGCCGCGGCGTTGAGCCCGCTGCCGCCGGCACCGTTTTCGTCCCACTCCTTATTTGGCGGCGTGGTAGGTCTGGGTCAGCGCAGTCTGCAGTCCGTCGACGGCGCTGCCGAATTCGCGGGCGATTTTCTCCCGCGAATCGTAGTGGTCGGAGGACCCGTAGGCGTCATCGCGCATCCCGCCCAAAAAGGCCTGGTGGGCGTCGCCGGTCTTGCCGCGGATCAGCTGGCCGTGGGTGTTGATGGCGTTGTGCAGGTTTTGGCCGAGGGTGTCATAGGAGGTCGCCGTGGCTTTCTGCTGGTCGGCGATGCCGTCCAGGTTGGTCTTACCGGCCGCGGGCCAGGCCGCCGTCACCCCGAGCAGCTCGACCACCTCATCGGTCGGCCGCGGCAGATCACCGCCCTCAGCAAACATCAGCGTGACCCCTACTTGCCCAGCCCGCAGACCTGCCACGCGCGATGGTAGCCCCTATTCACGACGTCCTCATCGTAGGACGGTGGCGGCGCAGCGAGGCCACGCGTCCGTACCGGCGCGAACCGGGTGACGTTCATATCGAACGAGGTCGCGGCAGCGGTGATCGCGTCGCGGACTTCTAGACTTGCGTCTGGGTTTTCAAACAACGCGGCGCGCAGTCTGGCCGATGCTGCAACAACGTCTAGCGCCGAGTTGGGCGGGTGCGGCACCGACACGTTAACGAGCGCGAACGTTGTGCACAGGTTGACGTCTTGTTGACGGACGGTTTCGGCGCTGGGTTTTCCTGCCGCGGCGGTGGTTTCGGTGCTGCGGTGCTGGGTCAGACCAGTCAGCAGCGCGCCGACGATACCGCCGCCGAGAGCTGCCGCGGCCACCGCGGCGATCACCCCGGCCCGCCCGGGCCGCCGCATGAAGGGGGGCTGCGGCGCCGCGGGCGCGGCGATGATCGGCATCGCGCCGGTCGCGACCCGCCCCGGCGGCATCCAAGCGCCCGCCGCGGGATACGGGCCCGGCCCGCCCGGTGGGGGGCCACCAGCGGGTGGGCCCGCGGGAGGGGTGTGCTGGGTGGGGTGGGTCATCAGACCCGATTCCGCGAGTAAGCGGGATAGTTGGCCTTGGGGCCTGCGGAAGATGTCGGGGTGGGGTGTGGGTAGGCGGGTGTGACCGGTGGCGCCGGT
>NZ_JBYCLB010000140.1:0-6812 GCF_057473705.1 Mycobacterium sp. TH-M15
GACAAGCGACTGGTCGGCTACATCACCGGCACCGCCGACCCCGCCGACACCCGTGCGGCGCTGGCCACGACGCTGCCCGCCTACATGGTGCCCGCCGCCGTCGTCGCACTGAGCGCGCTGCCCCTCACGGTCAACGGCAAGCTGGACAAACGGGCCCTGCCGGCGCCGGAGTACGACGACACCGGTCGTTACCGCGCCCCGAGCGGGCTCGCCGAGGAAATCCTGGCGGGTATCTACGCGCAGGTACTCGGCCGCGAACGGGTCGGCGTGGACGACTCGTTCTTCGACTTGGGTGGAGATTCGCTGTCGGCCATGCGCCTGGTCGCTGCCGTCAACAACCAAATGGGCGGCGGCCTCAAGGTGCGCGCCGTGTTCGAGGCGCCCACCGTGGCCCAGTTGGCGCTGCGGATCAGCGCCGACGACGATGCCCTCGAACCGTTGGTGGCCGCCGTCGCACGGCCCGCGGTCATTCCGTTGTCCTACGCCCAGCAGCGGCTGTGGTTCATCGACCAATTGCAGGGCCCGTCACCGGTGTACAACCTGGCGGTGGCTTTGCGTATCCGCGGAGACCTCGATGCCGACATGCTGGCCGCCGCGTTGTCCGATGTGGTGGGCCGCCACGAAAGCCTGCGCACGCTGTTCGTGGCCACCGACGGAATACCCCAGCAGTGCGTGCTACCGCCCGAGCGGGCCGACTTCGGCTGGCAGGTTGTCGACGCCACCGGCTGGCCGGCCAGCCGGCTGACGGACGCGGTCGGCGAGGCGACGCGGCACAGTTTCGACCTGGCTACCGAGATACCCCTGCGCGCACAGCTCTTTCAGGTCGCCGACGATGAGCACGTGCTGGTGGCCGTGGCGCACCACATCGTCGCGGACGGCTGGTCCATCGCGCCGCTGATCAGTGACCTGGAGACGGCGTATGTCAGCCGGTCTGCGGGCCACGCCCCGCGGTGGACCGAGTTGCCGGTGCAATACGTCGATTACACGTTGTGGCAGCGCGCGCAGTTCGGCGACATCGACGACAGCAGCAGCCGCATCGCCGCACAGGTGGATTACTGGCAGCAGACCTTGGCCGGGATGCCCGAGCGGCTGCCGTTGCCCACCGACCGGCCCTACCCACTGGTCGCCGATCAGCGCGGCGACACCGCGGCGGTGGACTGGCCGGTTGAGTTGCAGCAGAACGTTATCCGGGTGGCCCGCGAACACGGCGCGACCAGCTTCATGCTGATGCAGGCCGCCCTCGGTGTCCTGCTGGCCAAGCTCAGCGCCAGTCCTGATGTGGCAGTGGGGTTTCCGATCGCCGGACGACGTGACCCAGCACTAGACGGACTGGTCGGGTTCTTCGTCAACACCTTGGTGCTGCGACTCGATCTGAGCGGTGACCCCACTGTTGCCGAGTTGCTGGACCACGTGCGCCAACGCAGCCTGGCCGCCTACGAGCACCAAGACGTGCCCTTCGAGGTACTGGTCGAGCGGCTCAACCCGACCCGAAGCCTGACCCATCACCCGCTCGTTCAGGTGATGCTGGCGTGGCAGAACCTGCCCGGAGAGCCCGGCGACCCCGCCGCCGGGTTGCGGCTCGGCGACCTGTCAGTCACCCCGCTGCCGGTGGACACCCACACCGCCCGGGTGGACCTGTCGTTCTCGTTGGCCGAACGCTGGAACAGCGCCGGCGAACCCGCCGGCATCGGCGGAGCGGTCGAATTTCGCACCGACGTGTTCGACAGCGCCAGCGTCGACGTGATGATCGCGCGGTTGCAGCGCGTGGTCGCAGCGATGACGGCCGATCCGGCCCGCCGGCTGTCGTCGATCGACCTGCTCGACGACGTTGAACAGGCCCGGCTGGCGGACTGGGGCAACCGGGCGTCGCTGACCGCGCCGGCGCGGGCGCCGGTGTCGATTCCGGCGAGGTTCGCCGCGCAGGTGGCACGGACTCCGGAGGCGATAGCGCTCACCGCCGGCGAGCAACCGATGACGTATCGAGAGCTTGACGAGGCGTCGAATCGGTTGGCGCAGCTATTGATCGGCCGGGGCGCTGGTTCAGGCCAACGGGTGGCGCTAATGTTGCCGCGATCAGCCGAGGCGATCGTCGCGATTATGGCGGTGCTGAAAACCGGAGCGGCGTATGTGCCGATCGATCCGGCGGTGCCCGCGGCGCGGATCGATTTCGTCCTCGCTGATGCCGCACCGATCGCGGCGATCACCACCGCAGACCTGGCCGATCCGCTGGGTGGACGCGACCTGTTGGTCATCGATATCGCCGACACCGCCGTCGACCGCCAACCCGCAACCGTCTTACCGCTGCCCGACCCCGACGACATTGCCTACGTGATCTACACCTCGGGCACCACCGGAACCCCGAAGGGAGTGGCGATTGCGCACCGGAACGTGACGCGGCTGCTAGACGTGCTGGACGTCGAGTTGGGGCTGTCGGCCGGACAGGTGTGGACGCAAGCCCACTCCCTGGCCTTCGACTTCTCGGTGTGGGAGATCTTCGGTGCGCTACTGCATGGCGGCCGGCTGGTGCTGGTGCCCGACGCGGTGGTCCGTTCACCAGAAGACCTGCACGCCTTGCTCGTTGCCGAGCAGGTCAACATCCTCAGCCAGACCCCGTCGGCGTTCTATGCGCTACAGACCGCCGACGGATTGTCGCCCGAGCTGGGCCGTCAGCTCAGCCTCGAGGCAGTGGTGTTCGGCGGCGAGGCGCTGGAGCCGCAGCGTCTGGGCGCATGGCTGGACAGCCACCCGGGACTGCCCCGCCTGGTCAACATGTACGGCATCACCGAGACGACGGTCCATGCCTCCTTCCGGGAGATCCTCGCCGGCGACGCCGACAGCACCGTCAGCCCGATCGGTATTCCGTTGGCGCATCTCGGGTTTTTCGTGCTGGACGGCTGGCTGCGGCCGGTGCCGCAGGGTGTGGTCGGCGAGTTGTATGTGGCCGGCGCCGGCGCGGCGTACGGGTATGCGGGCCGCGCCGGGTTGACCGCGGCACGGTTTGTGGCGTGCCCGTTCGTGGCCGAGGGAGCACCCCCGGCACGGATGTATCGCACCGGAGACCTGGTGTGCTGGAACGCTGATGGACAGTTGCGCTATCTGGGACGGGCCGACGAGCAGGTCAAGATTCGCGGATACCGCATCGAGCTCGGTGAGGTACAGGCCGCACTGAGCGAGCAGGCGGGGGTGGCGCAGGCGGTGGTGCTCGCCCGCGAGGACCGTCCCGGCGACAAGCGGCTGGTCGGTTACATCACCGGCACCGCCGACCCGGCTGTGGTTCGCGCGGCGTTGTCCGAGCGGCTGCCCGCCTACATGATCCCGACCGCGGTGGTGGCCGTGCAGGCGCTGCCGCTCACCGTCAACGGCAAGCTGGATACCCGCGCTCTGCCCGCCCCCGATTACCACGACGTCGAGCGTTATCGCGCCCCCGCAGACGCCGTCGAGGAGATCCTGGCCGGCATCTATGCGCAAGTCCTGGGCCTCGATCAGGTCGGCGTGGACCAGTCGTTCTTCGAGTTGGGCGGCGACAGCATCTTGTCTATGCAGGTGGTGGCCAGGGCCCGCGCCGCCGGCGTGGTGTGCCGGCCGCGTGACGTGTTCGTGGAACAGACCGTGGCCCGGCTGGCGCGGGTGGCCGGGGTGGCCACCGGCGCGGCCGAGGTCATCGACGAGGGTGTCGGGCCGGTGGCTGCCACTCCGATCATGCGCTGGCTGCACGACATCGACGGCCCGACGGATGAGTTCAACCAGACGGTGCTGCTGCAGGCCCCCGCCGGGGTGACCGAAGCCGACGTGGTGGCGCTGTTGCAGGCTCTGCTGGATCGGCACGCCATGCTGCGGCTGCGGGTCTGCGACGACGGTGCCGGCGGCTGGTCGTTGCATGCGCCCGAGGCCGGTTCGGTGGATGCGCAGGCGCGCCTGGCAACGGTCGATGCGATATCCGACGACGCCGTCATGACGGCGCGGTCGCTGCTCGATCCGTCCGGTGGGGCGATGCTCAGCGCGGTCTGGGCGACGTCCACCGCGCAGTTGCTGGTGATCGTTCATCACCTCGCGGTCGACGGGGTGTCGTGGCGAATCCTGCTGGAGGACATCAACATTGCCTGGTCTGCACACCGCTCCGGCCAGCCGGCGCAATGGCCGGCGAGGGGTACGTCCTTTGCCCGCTGGGCAGCGCTGTTGGCTGGGCAGGCCCACCGCGCCGACGCGCAGCTGCTGGCCGACGCCTGGCGTCGGGCCGCGGCGGCGCCGGCCGCGCTGCCGGCCGTGCGTCCCGACCTGGACACCTTTGCCGGTGCCGGCCAGTTGTCGGCGCTGCTGGATGCCGAGACCAGCCAGCTGCTGCTCGGCGACGTGCCGACCGCGTTTCATGCCGGCATCCACGACATCCTGCTGATCGCGTTTGCCCTGGCATGCGCGGAGTTTGGGGGCACCGGTGGCGCGCCGGTCGGGATCGATGTCGAGGGCCACGGGCGCCACGAGGAGCTGGCCACCGACGTGGACCTGTCCCGCACGGTGGGGTGGTTCACCACCAAGTACCCGGTCGCGCTGAGCGTCGGCGGGCTGTCCTGGGTGCAGGTGGTGGCCGGCGATGTCGGGCTGGGGGCAGTGCTCAAAGCCGCCAAAGAACAGCTGCGTGCCCTGCCGGATCCGTTGACCTACGGCGTGCTGCGCTATCTGAACACCGAGGTCGACCTGGCCGGAGCGGATCCGGCAATCGGTTTCAATTACCTTGGTCGTCTTGGCGGTTCGGGCGCCAAGAAGACCGCGTTTGTGTGGCGGGTCGGCCGCCAACACGCCCGATGATGAGTGGCGGATCAGCCCGGAGAGCGGCACGGTGGCCAGGGTTGCCACCGCTATCCCCATGCCGTTGCTGCACACCGTGGAGCTCAACGCCGCGATGGTGGACACCGACACCGGCCCGCAGCTGCAGGCCGGCTGGACGTGGGCCCCCTCGGCGCTCGATCACGCGCAGGTCGCGCGGCTGAGTCGGCTGTGGTTCGACGCTTTGGCCGGCATCTGTGCCTATGTCAGGCGGGGTGGGGGCGGGTTGACGCCGTCGGATATCGCACCGGCCCGGCTACGCCAGGGCCAGATCGACGAACTGAGCCGGCAGTATCGGCTCGCCGATATCCTGCCGTTGACGCCCTTGCAGCAAGGTCTGTTCTTTCACGCCAGCGCCGCGCAGGGCGGCGACGACGTCTACGCGGTGCAGCTGGACATCACGCTGACCGGTCCGCTGGATCCGCGTCGGCTGCGCGATGCGGTGCAGGCGGTCGTGACCCGGCATCCCCATCTGGCTGCCCGGTTCTGCCCGCACTTCGACGAGCCGGTGCAGATCATCCCGGCCGATCCCGTCGCCGCTTGGCGGTTCGTCGACCTGTGCGGGGCAGATCTCGACCTCGACGAGCAGATCGACCGGGTCTGTGCGGCCGAGCGAGCCGCGGTCTTCGATCTGGCCGAGCAACCGGCGTTTCGCGCGGCGTTGGTCCGCACGGGACAGGACCGGCACCGATTCGTGCTGACCAACCACCACATCGTGCTCGACGGCTGGTCACTGCCGAACTTGTTGCGGGAGTTGTTCGCCGGCTACTACGGGACCCGGCTGCCCGCGGCTGTGCCCTACCGCCGGTACATCGCCTGGCTGGCCGGTCGGGATCGTCGTGCCGCCCGCACCGCCTGGCTGCAGGTGTTGGCCGGCTTTGACACCCCCACGTTGATCGGCCCACCGGACCGGTTGGGGCTGGGGCCGCGCGACGTCGCTTCGTTCCGGGTACCCGAGCGAACCACCCGCGCCGTTTCCGAGCTTGCCCGCTCGTCGCAGACCACCGTCAACACCGTTCTGCAAGGCGCCTTCGCGACGGTGCTGAGGTGGCTGACCGGCCACCATGACGTCGCCTTCGGCACTGTCGTCGCGGGCCGTCCCGCAGAGTTGACCGGCGCGGAGTCGATGATCGGCCTGCTGATCAACACCGTGCCGGTACGGGCGGTCATCGACGACGCAACCACCACCACCGACCTGCTCGAGCAGCTGCGTCACGATCACAACCACACCCTCGAACACCAGCATCTGGCCCTCAGCGACATTCATCGCGCGACCGGTCACGAAAGACTGTTCGACACCGTTTTCGTCTACGAGAACTATCCAACGGACGCGGCTGCGCTGTCGGGCGCGGACGGATTGGTCGTCGGCGGGCTCACCAACCGTGACTTCTACCATTACCCGCTTGCGATCCAGGCCGTGCCGGGCCACGAACTGGAACTCGTCGTCCAATATCGCGCGGATGTTTTCGACGCGACCGTGATCGACGCGCTGATCGAGCGCTTGCAGCGGGTGCTGGTGACCATGTCCGGAGATCCGACACAGCCGTTGTCGTCGATCGACGTGGCAGAGCCGGTGGTCCAGCCACTGACCGCATCGGTATCGCCAACCGGGCACCACGGCGACGGTTCCGGCTATCGCGCCCCGGCGACGCTGGTCGAGCAGATTCTGGCCGGCATCTGGGCCGGAGTGCTGGGAGTCGACCGGGTCGGGGTCGACGAGTCGTTCTTCGACCTCGGCGGAGATTCGCTGTCGGCGATGCGGGCGATCGCCGCGATCAACACCGCCCTCGACGTCCGCCTCGCGGTACCCACGTTGATCAACGCAAAGTCCGTCCGGAGCTTGAGTGAGGAGTTGAGCAGAGATGCGGGACCGGTCGAAGGATTTCCCATCGCCAGTCCGACTGTTGCCGGTCCGGCCGGCGCTATCTGAGCGGTTACATGCGAATCGCTGACGTTTTGCCGTTGACCCCGCTACAGCAGGGGTTGTTGTT
>NZ_JBYCLB010000141.1:0-1547 GCF_057473705.1 Mycobacterium sp. TH-M15
CAGGCGGTGATCGCGAGCGCGGCTGCGGCGGTTGCAAGCGCGGCGGAGCCGCGCGCAGCGGGCCGCCGCCAGCGGGCGGAGCCGGTTGCAAGCGCGGCGGAGCCGCGCGCAGCGGGCCGCCGCCAGCGGGCGGAGCCGGGCGACGCGAGTAGGGCGTATCGCTGATGGGTTTCCCGCGTCAGCGTCCGCGTCGGCTGCGCGCCACCCCGGCGCTGCGCCGCCTGGTGGCTCAGACGTCGCTGGAGCCACGGCATCTGGTGCTGCCGATGTTCGTCGCCGACGACATAGCGGAAGCCCGGCCCATTCCTTCCATGCCCGGCGTGTACCAGCACACCCGTGACTCGCTGCGGGCGGCTGCCGCTGACGCGGTGAGTGCCGGGGTGGGCGGGCTGATGCTGTTCGGCGTGCCGCATCCGCGCGACAAGGACGCCGTCGGCTCGGCCGGTTCCAACCCCGAGGGGGTGCTGAACGCCGCGCTGCGCGATCTGGCCGCTGACCTCGGCGACGCCACCGTGTTGATGGCCGACACCTGCCTGGACGAGTTCACCGACCACGGCCACTGCGGCGTGCTGGATTCCGCGGGCCGGGTCGACAACGACACCACGCTGAGGCGGTACGTGGAGCTTGCCGTGGCGCAGGCGGAGTCGGGCGCCCAGGTGGTCGGGCCGAGCGGCATGATGGACGGTCAGGTCGGCGCCATCCGGGACGGGCTGGACGCCGCCGGCCACCCCGACGTGGTGATCCTGGCCTACGCGGCCAAGTTCGCCTCGGCGTTCTACGGACCGTTCCGCGACGCGGTGGACTCCAGCCTGGTCGGGGACCGGCGCAGCTACCAGCAGGAGCCGGGCAACGCCCGCGAGGCGCTGCGCGAGATCGAACTGGACCTCGCCGAGGGCGCGGACCTGGTGATGGTCAAACCGGCGCTGGGCTACTTGGACATTGTTGCGCCCGCGGCCGCGACGTCACCGGTGCCGGTCGCCGCCTACCAGGTCTCCGGCGAGTACGCGATGATCAGCGCCGCCGCCGCCAACGGCTGGATCGACCGCCGAGCCGCGGTGTTGGAGTCGCTGGTCAGCATCCGGCGGGCCGGTGCCGACATCGTGCTGACTTACTGGGCCGCCGAGGCGGCGGGCTGGCTGGCCGAGGACGGGAGGCCGCGGTGATCGGGCGGCGGCTGGTGGCTGCCGCGGCGGTGACCGCGGTGCTGCTCACCGTCGGATGTCACCGGACCCAGCCCGCCGATCCGGCGATGACCGTCGACACCGGCCTGCAGCGGCTGTTGGTGACGACGGCGGACTTCCCGGGCACCGGCTGGACCGTCCAGGACGCCAGCGAGAAGCTGACCGAGCCGGCTGGCGACACCGGCACCCCCGAGCCGCCGGAGTGTGACTACCCCAGCACGGTCTCGCCGAAGAGCGGGGCGATGGCGCTGGTCACCGGCCGGGTGCAGACCGAGGAGGTCGGCGCGGTGGTGACCGACCGGCCACCCGGGCAGGTGCTGGCCGACATCGACCACTTCATCGGCAGATGCCAGCGCTTCTCGATAT
>NZ_JBYCLB010000142.1:0-4999 GCF_057473705.1 Mycobacterium sp. TH-M15
CCCACCCCCGAACAGACCACGCCCGCAGCGTGGACGTCGCGGGACCAGCCGAAAACAACTAGCCCCCCAAGCTGATTGGCGCTGCATGACCCATTACTGGTCAACTCTTAGCTCTTAGCTCTTGGCGTAGATGGCGTCGATGGCGTCGGCGAACTTCTCGGCGACCACCTTGCGCTTGACCTTCAGTGTCGGCGTCAACTCGCCGGTGGCCTCGGTGAAGTCCACCGGCAGAATGCGGAACTTGCGGATCGACTCGGCGTGCGACACTTCCTGATTGGCCTGCTTGACCGCGGCATCGACCTCAGCCACCAGGTCCGGGTCGTCGATCAGGTCCGCCGTCGAGGCGTCGGCGGCCTTGCCGTTGCGCTGCTTCCAGCCCACCAGTGCCTCCGGATCGACGGTGATCAGCGCACCGATGAACGGCTTCGCGTCGCCGACCACCATCGCCTGGCTGATCAGCGGGTGCGCCCGCAGCTGATCCTCCAGCACCGCGGGTGCCACGTTCTTGCCCCCTGCGGTGACGATGATCTCCTTCTTCCGGCCGGTGATCTTCAGGTAGCCGTCCGAGTCGATCGCACCCAGGTCGCCGGTCTTGAACCAGCCGTCGGAGATCGCCTCGGCGGTGGCCTGCTCGTTGCGCCAGTAGCCGCCGAACACCACGCCGCCACGGACCAGCAGCTCGCCGTCGTCGGCGATCCGCATGCTGTTGCCCGGCACCAGCGTCCCGACTGTGCCGACCTTGACCCGGGCGACCGGATTGACCGCGACGGCGGCGGTGGTCTCGGTCAGGCCGTAGCCCTCGTAGACGGTGAGGCCGGCGCCTCGGTAGAAGTGGCCCAACCGCGCGCCGAGCGGCCCGCCGCCGGAGATGGACGCGTCGCAGTCGCCACCGAGTGCGGACCGCAGCTTGTGGTAGACCAGCCGGTCGAAGACCGCGTGCTTGGCACGCAACAGCAGGCCCGGGCCGCCGTCGTCGAGGGCCTGACTCCAGTCCACCGCAGCCTGGGCGGCCGCCTGGAAGATCCGGCCCTTGCCGCTGTCGGCGGCGTTCTGCGCGGCGGTGTTGTACACCTTCTCGAATACCCGCGGCACCGCCACCACCACGGTCGGCTTGAACACCGCGAACATCGGCACCAGGTTCTTGATGTCGCTGGTGAACCCGACGGTGACCCGGTAGGTGAAGGCCGCCTGGGTGAGGGCCCGGGCCAGCACATGGGCCAGCGGCAGGAATACCAGCAGCCGCTGGCCGGGGCCGAGCAGGGTCGGCAGCGCAGCCTTGGTGCCGCGCACCTCGTGGACCAGGTTCGAGTGGGTGAGCTGGCAGCCTTTGGGCCGTCCGGTGGTGCCCGAGGTGTAGATCAGTGTCGCCGGGTCCGCGGCACGCAGGGCGGCCAGTCGGGCGGTGAGCTCGGTCGGGTCGTGCGCTGCGCCCGCCCCGGTGAGTACGTCGAGGGCTTTCGGCCCGGCCCCGTCGATGGTCAGCACCCGCCGCAGCGACGGAAGATCGGTGCTCAGCTCCTCGGCCACCGTGGCATGCGCATCGGTCTCGGCCAACAGCAGCACCGCGGCCGAGTCCTGCATTGCCCAGCGCACCTGCTCGGGGGAGGACGTCTCGTAGATCGGCACGGTCACCGCGCCGACGGACAGGATCGCGAAGTCCAGAATCGGCCACTCGTACCGGGTGGCGGAGAAGATGGCCACCCGATCGCCCGGCTGCACGCCGAGGTCGATCAGACCCAAAGCGGCGGACCGGACCTGGGCGGCCACCGCCGCGCAGGTGACGTCGGTCCAGGCGCCGTCGACCTGTCGCTGGAAGACGACGTGGTCGGGATTGTCGCGTTCGTGTTCGAAGACCACCGAGACGACGTTGTCGTGCTCGTCGACGGTGAACGGTGCCGGGACGCTGAACTCACGCACTACGCTGGCCTCTCCTGGACGGCTGGCTGTCTCAGCCCACCCTAGTCGGGGTGTGGTTGTGCTCACGGTGGGCCCGGTATGTGAAGCTGAGGCGGTGAGCAGCATCCAGGTCGCCGACCAGACGTTCGTCGCCGCGCCGGGGGAACGGGTCGGCGCGGCGATCGCCGATCCGGCCCGCTGGCGCCGGTGGTGGCCGGACCTGCGGCTGGCCGTCGTCGAGGACCGCGCCGAGAAGGGGATTCGGTGGACGGTCACCGGCCCGCTAACCGGCACCATGGAGATCTGGCTGGAGCCGGTGCTGGACGGGGTGGTGCTGCACTATTTCCTGCACGCCGAGCCGTCCGGCGCGACGGCGTCGCAGCTGGCCCGGATGAACCTGGCTAAGACGACGCATCGTCGCCGGGCGGCGGGTAAAGAGATGGCGTTCGAGGTGAAGGCCGAACTGGAACGTTCGCGTCCGGTGGGCGTGTCGCCGTCGGCGACCTGACCGGGCCTGACCGAGGCGGCATCGGGCGCGGGAAGGTAGCGTCTCTGTCGGGAGACCGGCGGCGAGTGAACGACTTAGGAAGCGACGACGTGGCGGACAAAGCGACGCAGACGATCTACATCGAGGCAGATCCGGACACGGTGATGAACGTCATCGCCGACATCGGCGCCTACCCCGACTGGGTGTCGGAGTACAAAGAAACCGAGGTGCTGGAGACCGACGCCGACGGTTACCCCAAAGTGGCCCGGCTGGTGCTCGATGCGACGGTGATCAAAGACACATTGGTCCTGTCATACGACTGGTCCGGAGACCGGCGGTCGGTATCCTGGACGTTGGTGTCGAGTTCGCTGCTGAAGGCGCTGGACGGCGAATATCACTTGGCGGCCAAGGGATCCGGAACCGACGTCACATACATTCTGTCGGTCGACTTGATGATCCCGATAATCGGCCTGCTCAAGCGCAAAGCCGAGCGGCGGTTGACCGACACCGCACTGAAGGATCTGAAGAAGCGAGCCGAGGCTGAGTGAATCTGGGTGAGTCAGGGATGTCCGCTCTGGCCCGGATCAGTCTGTTCGTCGGCAAGGGCGGGGTAGGGAAATCGACCCTGGCGGCCGCGACCGCCGTGACCGGTGCGCGGTCGGGACGCCGGGTGCTGCTCGTCTCCACCGACCAGGCCCACTCCGTCGGCGACGTGCTCGGCGTGCCGGTGCCGCCCAGTGGCCGGCCGGAACCGGTCGACGTCGTCGTCGACGGTGTCGAAGCCAACGGCGGTGCGCTGGGCGCCCTGGCGCTGGACACCTTGGCGCTGCTGGAGGCGGGCTGGCGGCAGGTGGTCGGTGCGATTTCCGGCCGCCTTCCCGATTCGGAGCTGGGCGACATTGCGCCCGAAGAGCTTTCCGCGCTGCCCGGTGTTCAGGAGCTGCTCGGGTTGCACGAGGTCGCCCGGTTGGCGGGCAGCGGCCAGTGGGACCACGTCGTGGTCGACTGCGCCTCCACGGCCGACGCGCTACGGATGCTGACCCTGCCGGCAACGCTGGCCTGGTACACCGAGCGGGCCTGGCCGCGGCATCGCCGGCTCACCGCGGACGACGACCGGTCGATGGCCCTGGTCGAGCTGACCGAGCGGGTGGCGGCGGTGGCCGACCGGCTCACCGCGCTGCTCACCGACGGGCAACGGGTTTCGGCGCACCTGGTGCTGACCGCCGAACGCGTGGTCGCCGCCGAAGCGGCCCGAACCATTTCCTCGCTGACGCTGATGGGCGTGCGCATCGAGGAACTGATCGTCAATCAGATTCTAATGCAGGATGATTCGTACTCCTACACCGATCTTCCGGACCACCCCGCGTTCGACTGGTATGCGGAGCGGATCCATGAACAGCAAGCCGTCCTCGACGAGTTGGACGACACAATCGGTGACCTGGCCCTGGTGCTGACCCCGCAGCTGGCCGGCGAGCCGATCGGCCCGAAGGCGCTCGGCGAGCTGCTCGACAGCGCCCGCCGGCGGGGCGGGTCGGCGCCGCCGGGGCCGGTTCGTCCGGTGGTGGACCGCGAGTCGGGCTCGGGATTGGCTGCGGTATACCGGCTGCGGCTAGAGTTGCCGCAGGTGGATCCGGGAGCCCTCACCCTCGGCCGGGTGGACGACGACCTGATCGTGGGCGTCGGCGGGCTGCGGCGCAGAGTGCGGTTGGCGTCGGTGCTGCGACGCTGCACTGTGCTGGACGCGGCGCTGCGCGGCGACGAGTTGACGGTGCGCTTCCGTCCGGACCCGCGGTTGTGGCCGGCCTAACCGCCGGTGACGAGGCGAAGCGATGTGGGCGGGGGAGAGGAGACGCGCGTGAACGGCGGTCACCCCGAGCTGGGCGAGCTGGGTCCAGAGCTGCGCAGGCTGGCGCAGGCCATGCTGGACGCGATCGACCCCGCGGTGCGGGCCGCCGCGAACCTGGCGCCCAGCGACGGCCCCGGAAAATGCCAGCAGGCCTGGTGCCCGGTGTGCGCGCTGGCGGCGATGGCGACCGGGGAAGAGCACCCGATGCTGACGGCCGTCGCCGAGCACAGTGTCGCGCTGCTCGCGGTGATCCGGGCCGCCGTCGAGCAGACCTCGCAGCCGCCGGAACCGGAGCCGCCCCGGCCGGACGGTGGGCCCGGCCCCGGCAGCGACCAAGCCGCCAAGACCGGCTACCAACACATCCCGGTCACCATCGAGGAGTGAGGCCCGCCGAGTCGGGTCGGCCGATCAGGGCGGGCGCTAGGCATCCGAAACCTGCTGGTTCATCCTCTCCTCGTGCCTGGACCCGATCAGATCGCCGTCCCCGAGGTGCTGCCGGTTACGGCGTCGTCGTGGCACACCGCGGTGCTGGCGGGTCATGCCGCTGTGGGGATCGCCGCGCCCGGTGTGGCGGCTCAGCCGAGTGTGCAGGCGATGAGCGCGGTGCGCGCCGCAGCCGGGGCACGTCAACCAAGCTGGCCGGTTGACCACCACCAGTTCTGTCAAGGTGACTACCGCCGATGCGGTGTTCGTCTCCACTGAGGCGTGCAGGGAGGCCGCGGTGAGCATCGATGGGCTGCTGGCGTAGGGGGTGTCGGTGACCGATCTGG
>NZ_JBYCLB010000143.1:0-1923 GCF_057473705.1 Mycobacterium sp. TH-M15
CGGCGTAGATCTTGCCCAGCGCTTCGGCGGTGGTGGTTTTACCGGTGCCCGGCGGCCCCACCAGCAGCATGTGGTTGGTCTGGTTGGTGACCGGTAACCCTGCGGCTAGCCGCAGGCCGCGCACCTCGATCTGGTCTTCCAACTCGGCCACGGCACGCTTGACCTCAGTCAACCCGACCTGGTTGTCCAGCAGCTCCCGGCCTTGCACCAGCAGGTCTTCACGGCGTTGCTGGTTCTGTTCTTCGTTGCGCTCTTCTCGGGACTGCTCGGTGGTCACATCCCATTTGTCGGTTCGGCTGTTGATCGCCTCTTCGTCGGTGACCGCCAGATGCAGCCTCGGATCGGCCAGGGCCTGTTTCGCCGCCTCGGTCAGAGCGCCGTTGATCGTTGCCTTCGACAGCCAGATCTCGGCTTTGTCCTGCTCGCCGAGCAGCCGGTGCGCCATCCCCCGCACATACGCCAAATCGGCGGCAATCAAAGGAAAGTCGCCGGGGTCGATCGCGGTCACCGCAGTGTCGGGACTCAGCTGCGCACCCGCGGCCGCCGGCAAGCCGTGCCCGCGGCCCAACTGGACCCGGTTCGCCCAGTCCAGTGCGACCCGCGCCTGCCCGAGATGGGCGGCGGCACGGGCCGCCAACGCACTGGTTGCCGCGGTCACCGCCGACATGATGGTGGCCTGCGGCGGCAGGGTCGTCGCCGCAGCCGAGATCACGTCGGGCCACCGCTGGGTAGCGAACATCAGGTAGGCGCGAATGTACTGCTGCCACTGGTGGTTCTCCCAGGTGTCCAACAGTGTCGTACCGGTCAGCAGCTCGTCGGCTTTTTCGTACTGGCCGTCGTCGATCAGCGCACTAGCCAGCGCCAGACCGGCATGCGACGCCTCGGTCACCGAGATCGACAGGTACGGGCCGGCTTTCACCGCCGCGGACAGATAGACACCGAGCCGGTTGGTCTCCCGATGCAGGCGTGTGCCGTAGGAGTGCAACTCCTGCAGCGTTGACAGCGACTCGTCGCCGGTGGCGGCCCTGCCCAGCCATGCGTCGGCCATCGACGGGTCGATCGCGGTCGCCTCCCCAAACAGCTGCCGCGCCGCGGACAAACCCGACGGGTCGGCTTCGAGCAACGCCATCGCCGCGTCGAATCGCTTGCGCGCGGCGACCGTTGTCGTGCTGCTCGTCCTGCTGGTCATGGGTTCTAGTCCACCGATTCCAGGGCTTCGACGTCAGCGGTGCCCCGCGTCATCGGCACGACCGGCTCTGAGGATACGTAGCGGTTCTCAGCACGGAACAGCTCCACCTCCACGACGTGCACCTGCCCGGCAGTGCCGGTGGTGGTCACCTCCACGGTCGCCGGGCCGGTCTGGGTGATCGTCACGTCGGCGGTGCCGGGCTGCGGCGTGTCCGGCGCACTGATCACGATCACCGTGTTCGGCCGCGGCGCCGGCGCTCGGGTGGCTTCGGTGCCAGCGGTGCCGTCCACGACACTGACCGTGCTGCCGGCGGCCGGCCGGACTGCGCTGGTGACGACGACGTCGGGCATCCGGACACTGGACCATCGGCGCAGGTCGCGGGTGTGCACCGTGATCCGCTCGCCGGCGCCGGCCAGGCGCACCACAATCCGCTTCGCCAGGAAATCCTCTGCGGCTATCTGCACCCGGCTGAACTCCCCCGGGTCGTCCAGCGGCAGCAGCAGCCGATCGCCGGCACCGACCTTACCCAGCAGCACCCCCGACGGACCGAGCGGAACGGTCAACGTGGCCGGTAGCGGGCCGCGGCGGACGCCGCGCAGATCCGGCAGCGGCCCGCAGAAACTGCCGGCCAGCGCCGTCGCCTGCTCCCCCGGCAGCGGCTGCAGCAGCACGCTCGGCGGTGCCGCCGGCGGTTGCGCGCTGCGGACGGTCACCGTCGCCGTCGCGGAGCCGTC
>NZ_JBYCLB010000144.1:0-2113 GCF_057473705.1 Mycobacterium sp. TH-M15
GAACTCGAACCTCGACGGCGTGCTGCTGCCGGGGTTCATCGACGCTCACCATCACTTCTGCCAGGCGGCGCTGGACCTTCGCACACCTGGGCAGCACCTGCCACCCGGCTCGTCGATCATCGACCTGCAGGAGCAGATCGCGGCGGCGCGAGGTCGCACGCCGGGCAGCGGCTGGTTGCGGCTGCAGGCCTACGACCCGATGAACCTGGCGGAACGACGGGCGCCGACTGCCGCGGAACTCGACGAGGTCTGCTCCGACCGGCCACTGCTGGTGGCGGCCTACTCCTGGCACGAAGGTGTGCTGAACACGGCCGGGCTCACCACGATGGGTTGGCAGCCCAACAGCCCCGATCCTGCACACGGCGCGTTGTCTCGCCGTCGTGGCCGCCTCACCGGTGAGGTGCTGGAAGCGGCATTCTTCTTGGCGGAGGCAACTTCTCGAGGCAGTCTGCTGGAGAACGCCGGAGACGCCTGGATCGCCGAAGCGCAGGCGCACGGGCGCGATCTGCTGGCGCACGGAATCGTCCGGGTGGGCGACGCCGCCGTTCCGCCGGTGTTCGACACCCTTTACGACCGGGCTGCCGAGGCCGGGATGCTCGGCGTCACCGTGCACCGGATGCCGGTCGCGGAGCGATCATTTCTGGAACCGCGGATCGCCGGCGGCCGCGGAACCGGCGACGGACCTGCGGGCGCGCCGACCGGGCCGGTGAAACTGTTCCTCGACGGCGCCGACCGATGCGCAATGTGCATGTCTGGGCCGCAGTTGGCCACGATGATCGGGCTGACGCTGCGTCGTGCCGTGACCGGCGGCGGGCTCGCGGCGCTGCGCGCAAACATGCGGATCGGCCGGATCCGGTTGGCGGGCACTCAGTTCAGGGTCGGGACGCCGTTCTGGGATCCCGATGGGCTCCGCGACGCGATGCGCTCCGCCGCCGCACACGGAAACCAGATAGCCATCCACGCCCTGGGCAATTGGGCGGTCGAGCGCGCCTGCGACGCACTGGAGCTGGTCAGCGAAGTCCACGATCGGCCAGGGCACCCGCGGTTGGAGCACACCATGCTGCTCACCGCCGGCGCCGAAAAGCGCATCGCGGGCTGCGGCGCCGTCGCCGTGGTCCAGCCGTACTTCCTGCATGAGATCGGCGACCAGTTACTCGAACGCGGGCTGCCCAGGGGAATCGGCGTCAAACCACTGGCCACACTCTCCGATGCCGGTGTCCGGCTGGCGGGCAGCTCGGACTATCCGGTAGCCGGCTACGACGTGCTGCACGCGATCCGTGCCGCCGTCACCCGGGAAACACCGTCAGGCACTCGACTACAGGCGAGCGAGGCGATCTCCGTCAACGCCGCGCTCGCGGCTTACACCAGCGGCGGTGCTGCTGCGCTCGGAGTCGGACACGACGCCGGGACCATCACCCCGGGAAAAGTCGCCGACCTGGTTCTGCTCAGCGCCGACCCGCTGGAAGCCGAGCCGACCCTACTGCAGGACATCCAGGTACGGGCCACCTGGCGAGACGGGGCCAGGGTCCACTAGCTCCGAGGCTGGCGGCGATCATCGCGACGCCGACGAGCCCGGCGGTGGCCTCTCGGCGCGGTGCTTGCAACCTGGTAGACCGGGGGCATGCCCACCCAAGTCCACACCGCCCGACTGGTCCACACCGCCGATCTGGACGCCGAGACTCGGCACGACGCCCGTCAGATGGTCATGGCGGCCTACGCCGGGGCGTTCGGCGATATCGACTGGCAGCACGCTCTGGGTGGCATGCACGCGCTCATCTGGCGACACGGTGCGCTCATCGCGCACGGCGCGGTGGTGCAGCGCCGCCTGCTCTACCGAGGCAGGTCGCTGCGGTGCGGTTACGTCGAGGCGGTTGCTGTGCGCGAAGACTGGCGCGGGCAGGGCTTGGCCACCGCGGTGCTGGACGCCTGCGAGCAGGTGATCCGGGGTGGCTACCAGCTCGGCGCACTCAGCTCGGCCGAGATCAGTCGCCGGCTCTACACCTCCCGCGGCTGGCTGCCGTGGCGCGGGCCGACGTCGGTGCTGGCCCCGACCGGCCCGGTCCGCACCCCCGCAGCCGACGGAACGGTGTTCGTGCTGCCGGTCGACCCCGAC
>NZ_JBYCLB010000145.1:0-8037 GCF_057473705.1 Mycobacterium sp. TH-M15
ACGGCATCCGGGTGATCCTGATCGACTTCTGGTGGCAGGGCTGCCGGTACCAGAAGGTGATGCTGTGGACGGTCTGCGTCGTCTGGCTGCTGGTGATGGTGCCGGTCGCGGTGGTGCTCGGCACGCACATGGCCGAACACTTCGGATGGATCGGGCAGACCCGATGAGCACCCCGGATCTGCAGCTGGGCCGCGGCCAGGTCGCACCGGTCGTCGCGCCGGATCGAGACCGCCCGGCCAACCTGGGCAACCCACGCTCCCCGCACCGGCACTCCGGCATGCCCAACTTCGAGAAGTACACCTGGATCTTCATGCGCTTCTCCGGGATCGTGCTGGTCTTCCTGGTGCTCGGCCACCTGTTCATCATGCTGATGTGGCAGAACGGCGTGTACCGGATCGACTTCAACTACGTGGCCGAGCGCTGGCATTCGCCGTTCTGGCAGGGCTGGGACCTGACCTTGCTGTGGCTCGCCGAGCTGCACGGCGGTAACGGGCTGCGAACCATCATCGGCGACTACACCCGCTCCGACCGCAGCCGATTCTGGCTGATGAGCCTGCTGGTGGTCTCGATGATCTTCACGCTGGCACTGGGTAGCTACGTGCTGATGACCTTCGACGCCAACATCTCCTGAGCGTGCAACAACCGGAAAATGCAGTAACCGCAGAAATCGTAGTGAACAGGTGACAGCCCGTTGATACAGCAACATCGATACGACGTGGTGATCGTCGGCGCCGGCGGCGCCGGGATGCGGGCAGCGATCGAGGCAGCCCCCCGAGCCCGCACCGCGGTGCTCACCAAGCTCTACCCCACCCGCAGCCACACCGGCGCGGCGCAGGGCGGGATGTGCGCCGCCCTGGCCAACGTCGAGGACGACAACTGGGAGTGGCACGCCTACGACACCATCAAGGGCGGTGACTACCTCTCCGATCAGGACTCGGTGGAGATCATGGCCAAGGAGGCCATCGACGCGGTGCTGGACCTGGAGAACATGGGGATGCCGTTCTCCCGGACGCCGGAGGGCCGCATCGACCAGCGCCGGTTCGGCGGGCACACCCGCGACCACGGCAAGGCTCCGGTCCGCCGGTCCTGCTACGCGGCCGACCGCACCGGCCACATGATCCTGCAGACCCTCTACCAGAACTGCATCAAGCACGAGGTCGAGTTCTTCAACGAGTTCTACGTGCTGGACCTGTCGCTCACCGAGACCCCGACCGGGCCGGTGGCCACCGGGGTGGTGGCCTACGAGCTGGCCACCGGCGCCATCCACGTCTTCCACGCCAAGGCGGTGGTGATCGCCACCGGCGGCTCCGGGCGGATGTACAAGACCACCTCCAACGCGCACACGCTGACCGGCGACGGGATGGGTGTGGTGTTCCGCAAGGGACTTCCGCTGGAGGACATGGAGTTCCACCAGTTCCACCCGACGGGTCTGGCTGGGCTCGGCATTCTCATCTCGGAGGCCGTGCGCGGTGAGGGCGGCCGGCTGCTCAACGGCGACGGCGAGCGGTTCATGGAGCGCTACGCGCCGACGATCGTCGACCTGGCGCCGCGCGACATCGTCGCCCGCTCGATGGTGCTGGAGGTGCTCGAGGGCCGCGGCGCCGGGCCGAACAAGGACTACGTCTACATCGACGTGCGCCACCTCGGCGCGAAGGTGCTCGAGGAGAAGCTGCCCGACATCACCGAGTTCGCCCGCACCTACCTCGGCGTCGACCCGGTCACCGAGCTGGTACCGGTCTACCCGACCTGCCACTACGTCATGGGCGGCATCCCGACCACGGTCACCGGGCAGGTGCTGCGCAACAACACCGCCACCGTCCCCGGGCTGTACGCCGCCGGCGAGTGCGCCTGCGTGTCGGTGCACGGCGCCAACCGGCTGGGCACCAACTCACTGTTGGACATCAACGTGTTCGGCCGCCGCGCCGGGATCGCCGCCGCCGAATACGCCAATGAGCACGACTTCGTCGAGATGCCGGAGAACCCGTCGGAGATGGTGGTCAACTGGGTCTCCGACATCCTCTCCGAGCACGGCAACGAGCGAGTCGCCGACATCCGCGGCGCGCTGCAGCAGTCGATGGACGCCAACGCCGCCGTGTTCCGCACCGAGGAGACGCTGAAGCAGGCACTGAAGGACATCCACGCCCTCAAGGAACGGTATTCCCGGATCTCGGTGCACGACAAGGGGAAGCGGTTCAATAGCGACCTGCTGGAGGCGATCGAGCTGGGCTTCCTGCTGGAGTTGGCCGAGGTCACCGTCGTCGGCGCGCTGAACCGCAAGGAGTCGCGCGGCGGCCATGCCCGCGAGGACTACCCGAACCGGGACGACACCAACTACCTGCGCCACACCATGGCCTACAAACAGGGCAAAGAGCTGCTCTCCGACATCCGGCTGGACTACAAGCCGGTGGTGCAGACCCGCTACGAACCCAAGGAACGGAAGTACTGATGGCCCCCTCGCTAATCGGTTCACCCCTCCCGGTCGTCGACGGCCCGCAGGACGGTGACCCGCCGCTGCCCCCGGTACCCGACGGCGCGCACCTGGTCACCCTCAAGATCGCCCGGTACAACCCGGAGAACCCGGACCAGTACGCCGCCACCGGCGGCTGGCAGAGCTTCCGGGTGCCCTGCCTGCCCAGTGACCGGGTGCTCAACCTACTGATCTACGTCAAGAGCTACCTGGACGGCTCGCTGACCTTCCGCCGGTCCTGCGCGCACGGGGTGTGCGGCTCGGATGCGGTTCGGATCGACGGCCACAACCGGCTGGCCTGCAAGACCCTGATGCGCGACCTGCTGCCCAAGACGCCGGGCAAGGAGATCACCCTCACCATCGAGCCGATCAAGGGGCTGCCGGTGGAGAAGGACCTGGTGGTGGATCAGGAGCCGTTCTTCGCCGCCTACCGGGCGATCAAGCCGTACCTGATCACCACCGGCAACCAGCCGACCAAGGAACGCATCCAGAGCCACCACGACCGGCTGCGCTACGACGACACCACCAAGTGCATCCTGTGCGCGATCTGCACCACCAGCTGCCCGGTGTACTGGTCGGAGGGCACCTACTTCGGCCCGGCCGCGATCGTCAACGCCCATCGGTTCATCTTCGACAGCCGCGACGAGGGCGCCGCCGAGCGGTTGGACATCCTTAACGAGGTGGACGGGGTGTGGCGCTGCCGCACGACGTTCAACTGCACCGAGGCCTGCCCGCGTGGCATCGAGGTGACCAAGGCGATCCAGGAGGTCAAGCGGTCGCTGATGTTCGCCCGCTGAGCCCGCTCCTTTTGCCGCGAGTCCTTCTGCCGCGAGCAGACGCTATTGCCCCCATTTCCGGCCCGGGGTGGGGGCTTTCACGTCTGCTCGCTCAGCGCGCCTCCCGAACCACTCAGTGAGATGCGCACCCGAGCGCAGTCCCGCTGCGTGATAGACCACAAGGTATGCACTGGTACACCGGTAACACGGCCTATGACTCCGTCCTGACCGCGGCGTTCGTCTTCGCCGCATTGGTCATCGTCGGCGGCTTCTTCGGCCAGAGCTCCTACGGGCGCTTCTCGTCGGGCAAGCGCGGCATCAACTTGAACCCGAAGTTCGGGTGGTGGCTGATGGAGATTCCGGCGACGGCGGTGTTCCTGGTCAGCTACCTGGGCGGGCCGGACCGGTTGGCGCCGGCGCCGCTGGTGCTGGCCGGCATCTGGGCGCTGCACTACGCCAACCGCGGCTGGTTCTTCCCGCTGGCCATCCGCCAGATTTCCGGCAAGCGCAGCACCTTCAACCTCTCGGTCGTGCTGCTGGGCATGCTGGTCACGTCGATGCACGGCTACCTCAACGGGGCCCTGTTCAGCCACGACTATCTCGGCCGGTACGGCACCGGCTGGCTGACCGACCCGCGCTTCCTGGTCGGCCTGGCGATCTACCTGTGCGGGTTCGCGCTCCTAGTCAACTCCGAGTCGATCGTGCGGAACCTGCGCGACCGGACCAACCCGGGCACCACCGAGTATCGGATTCCCTACGGCGGCGGCTACCGCTTCGTCACCAGCCCGACCTACCTCGGCGAACTGATCGCCTGGTCCGGCTTCGCGATCTTGACCTGGGCGCTGCCCGGCGTCGTCATCCTGCTGATCACCGCCGGCAACCTGGTCCCTCGGGCACTGGACACCCACCGGTGGTATCAGCAGAAGTTCGCCGAGTACCCCAGCGACCGCAAGGCGCTGATCCCGTACCTGCTGTGACCGGGACGCGCAGTCAGCCGGCCGGCGCCGCGATCCGCGCCGCCAGCATCGCCGTCCACTCGGCCAGGTAGTCCTCGTCGGCGGTCTCGGTCGCCGACGCGTGGAACAGGATCCGGGTGACGCGCTTGCCCAGCAAGGCGTCGACGCCGACGGCGGCGATCGCGTGCGCGTCGGTTTCGGTCAGCTGCGGCGCCCAGCCGGCGATCCAGCCGGCGAGTTCGGCGTGCAGCCCGTCCACCAGCGCCGCGTAGGCGTCGCCCAGCCGGGCCGACTGGTCGGCCGGGGTACGGGCGGCGACCTGCAGCAGCTGACTCTCGTCGTCGAGGACGGCGAGCAGGTACCGGCCCAGCAGGGTCAGCTCGGTGCCCAGGTCACCCAGGCCGGCGAAGAGCGTCCGGATGTCGCGCATCGCACCGCGACGGTCGAGCTGCCGGTCGATGCCGGCGGCCAGCAGCTGCTCCTTCGACTTGAAGTGGTGGTACAGCGCCCCCGAACCGGGCGCCAGCCCGGCGGCGGCCTCGATCTGGGCGACGCTGGTCGCCCGGTACCCCTGCCGGCTGAACAGCCGCATCGCCTCGCTGACCAGCCGGTCTCGGGTCGTCGCCGCCATTGACCATCCCAAAGTGATCACTTAGTGTTGTCAAGTAGTCACTTTAGCAGCGGTCCAAGGGGGCAGCAATGACCGACGCCAGGCCACCGGTCCCTCGGGGACGAGTGCGGCGGACCATGCCACTGGCCGGGTTCACCGCCCGGGCCGCCGGTGGGCGGGTGGTCGCCGCGCTGCGGGAGAAGACCGGCAACGGGGGCGCGGTCGGGCGGTTCCACGAACGCACCGCCGAGCGCTACGCCGAGCTGCTCGGACACTCCAAGGGCGTGCTGATGAAGGCCGGGCAGATGTTCTCCCTGGTCGACGCCGGCACCGTGGGCGACGGTGAGCTCTCCCCGTACCAGCGGGCGCTGAGCCGGCTGCAGGCCGATGCCCCGCCGATGGCTCCCGCACTGGCCCGGCACGTCGTCGAAGCCGACCTCGGCCGGCCGGTCGGGCAGGTCTTCGCCGAGTTCGCCGACGAGCCGATGGCCGCGGCGTCGATCGGGCAGGTGCACCGCGCGGTGCTGCCGGACCGGCGTCAGGTGGCGGTGAAGATCCAGTATCCCGGCGTGGCCGAGGCGATCCGCGCCGACCTGGCCAACACCGAGTTGTTGACCACGGTGTTCCGGTTCGCCTCGGCGGCCACCGGGCCGCTGCCCGACCTGCGCCAGGCCGCCCGGGAGATCTCAGCGCGGATCTCCGAGGAGGTCGACTACCGGCACGAGGCGGCCAACATCACCGCGTTCGCCACGCTCTACCGCGACCACCCGTTCATCGTGATGCCGGAGGTGATCCCGCAGGCGTCCGGTGACCGCGTGCTGACCATGACGTATCTGGACGGGCTGGATTTCGCCGCGGCACAACACGCCGACCAGGACCTGAAGGACACCTGGGCCGAGGTGATCTGCCGGATGACGGCCGGCTGCTACCGGGTCGCGAACCTGATGCACGCCGACCCGCATCCGGGCAACTACCGGTTCATGGCCGACGGCCGGGTGGGGTTCCTCGATTTCGGTTGCGTCATCGTGCTGCCGGAGCTCGCCCGGTTCCAGATGGTCACGATGATGCGGGCCGCGATCGAGGGCCGCAAGGCCGACCTGTGGGCGCTGATGGCCGAAAGTGGCTATTTCGCACCGGATTCCAGCTTGACCGCCGAAGACACCTACCGGTGGTGGATCGCGTCGATCAGCGAGATGGTCAGCCCGCAGCCGTTCACCTACACCCGGGAGAGCATCGACCGGGTCACCCAGTCGCTGTTCGACGTGCGCCCGGCCGACCACCCGCTGCGCCGGATGTCCGCCCCACCCGCGTTCGTGTTCTTCCCCCGGCTCGCCGTCTCGATGAACGCGGTCTTTGCGGCGCTGGGCGCGACGCTGTACACCCGGGCCATCGTCGACGACATGGACGGGGTCGCCGAGCCGGTCACCGAGCTGGGCAAGCAGCACGTCGCCTGGATCCGTCAGCGCGGCCTGCCGTTCGGGATGGACCCGCGCCGCGACGATGCAGAGCGCAGCGATGCTGAGGAGCGGCGCCGATGAGCCCTGCGACGCTCCCTGACCTGACCGCCCCTCGGCTGCCGTGGGAGGCCGCCGACCCGTACCCGTTCTACGAGGCCCGCCGCCGCGACGGCGGGGCCGCCGGGGTGATCTGGGACGACACCGCGCGGGCCTGGCTGGTGCTGGGCCACCAGGCGGCCCGTGAGGTGCTGGGCGGTACCGGCTGGACCAGCGACCCGTCGGCGAACCCGGCCACCCGCGCCGCGATGGACCCGGTCAACGCCGAGTTCTCCCGGCGCTCCATGCTGTTCACCGACGGCCCGGTGCACCAGCGGCTGCGCGGGTCGGTGCGCGACGTGTTCACCCGGTCGTTCATCACCGGGCTGGAAGACGGGGTGGAGACGATCGCGGCCGGGGTGGTCGACGCAGCGGCGGCCGGCGCCGTCGTCGACTTCGTGACCGAGATCGCGCTGCCGCTGCCGATCGCGGTGATCGGCGAGTGGCTGGGCCTGGGGCCGGAGAGTCTGCGGCTGCTGCAGGAGACATCGCCGGCGATCATCGCGATGCTGGGCACACTGGCCGACACGCACGACGTTCGGGCCGGGGCCGCCGCGGCGGCGGCGCTGACCACCGAGTTCCTGCCGCTGGCCGCCGACCGGCGCGCCCACCCGGGCGACGACCTGATCAGCTTCATCGCCGCCGATCCCGCCCTGGAGCTCGACGACGTCGTCGCCACCGCGGTGCTGCTGGCGGTCGCCGGCCACGAGACCACCGCCAACCTGCTCGGCGCCAGCCTGATCCGGCTGCTCGAACCCGGCCCGGACGGCACCCGGCCGGCCGAGGAGATCGAGGTCGACGACGCCGTGGTCACCGAGTTGCTGCGGCTGGACGCACCCGCGCAGGCGGCGGCGCGGGTCGCCACCGAGGACCACCGGATCGGCGGGGTGACGATCGCCGCCGGCGATTCGGTGCTGGTAGTGATCGCCGCCGCCAACCGCGACCCGGCCGCCTACCCCGAGCCGGACCGGTTCCGGCCGGGACGCGGCGGGCCGGCGCCGCTGACCTTCGGGCACGGCGAGCACTACTGCCTGGGCTCGGCGCTGGCCCGGCTGGAGATCATCGTGGCGCTGCGCCGGGTGCTGGCCCGCCGGCCCGCACCGGCCGGTCCGGTGCGCTGGCGGGACACCCCGGCCATCCGCGGGCCGCTGCACGTCCCGATCGTCTTCGGCTCGGCCTGACCGATGCGGGTCTTCGTCACCGGCGGTACCGGCGCGATCGGCGGGCACGCGGTGCCCGCCCTGGTCCGGGCCGGACACGCGGTGTCGGCCCTGGCCCGCAGTGCCGCCAAGGCCGGTGTTCTGGAAAGCCAGGGCGCCACAGCGGTGTCGGTCTCGCTCTTCGACCGGCGGGCGCTGGCCGCGGCGTTCGCCGGGCACGACGCCGTGGTCAACCTGGCCACGGCGATGCCGTCGACCGCGGCGTTCATCTTCCGGTCGGCGTGGCGGAGAGGCGACCGGGTGCGCGGCGAGGGGGCGGCGACGGTGACGGCCGCCGCGCTGGACGCCGGGGTCCCCCGGCTGATCCAGGAGTCCGTCGTCATGTTCTACGCCGACGCCGGCTCCGACTGGATCGACGAGAACCACCCGGTGGATCGCTATCCGATCAGCCGGGGCAACCACGCGGCCGAAGCCAGTGCGCGGCGCTTCGCCGATACGGGCGGCTGCGCCACCGT
>NZ_JBYCLB010000146.1:0-2371 GCF_057473705.1 Mycobacterium sp. TH-M15
GCCGCGGTCGGCATCGTCGACGCCAGCGCCGCCGAGGGGGCGGTGACCGCCGCCGCGGTGGGGCTGCTGCGTCCGCTGGCCGGCAAGGACCGCGGCACCCTGGGCGCGATCAAGACGACGATGTTCGGCCCGGCGGTGGCGGCGCTGAGCGGCGCGGTAACCGGCAGCTGAGCTCGGCTCCGGCCGGGCGGCGAGCGAGATCACCCCGCCACCGTCGGCGGCCGAAGCCCACTTCTACTATGAGGTCGTGTCCGTGAGCTGGATGACATCATTCGCCGGCGGGAGCCCCCGCGCCGGAAGCCGCCCGTAGCCTGACCGCGATGACGCTGCCTGCGACCGGCGCTCTTCGTACCCGCCGCGACCTCTGCCCGGGTGCGCTGCGGCCCTGGCCCGCCGAGGACGGGATGCTGGTCCGGCTCCGCCTCGTCGGCGGCGACCTGCCCACCGCATCGCTGCGCCGGCTGCTGGCGGTCAGCGCGGAGTACGGGGACGGCCGGGTGCACCTGACCAAGCGGGCCAACCTGCAGCTCCGTGGGCTGCCCGGGAACCACGGACGGCTCACCCGCGAGGCGCTGCGGGGAATCGAATCGACCGGCCTGCTGCCGGTCCCGAGCCATGAGCGGGCCCGCAACATCCTGGTCTCGCCGCAATCCGGCCACGCGGGTGGCCGGGCCGACCTGCGCCGGGCCGCCCACCGGCTGGACGCCGCGATCTGCGCCGAGCCGACCCTGGCCGATCTGCCCGGCCGGTTCCTGTTCACCCTGGACGACGGGCGCGGCGACCTGCTCGACCGGCTGACCCGGCCCGGAAACCGCGGCACCGACCTCGGCTTGATCGCCCTGGACGACGGCACCGGCCAACTGCGACTCGGCCGGCACTGGGGGCCGGTCGTCCGGCTGGTCGATGCACCCGGGCGGCTCGCCGCCCTGGCGGCGGAATTCATGGCCCGCCGCGGTGCCGGCCGGCAGGCGGCATGGCACGTGCGCGAGCTGGCCACCCCGCTGGGCACCCGCGCCGGACCGGACCCGCGCATGCCCGGGCCGGCCGGACCGCTGCGCTACGGCCCGGTGCCCGGCGGCATCCACCTGCGGGTGCCCGACGGAATCCTCACCCCGAGCCGGGCCGCAGAGCTGCCGGACGCCGGCGGCGTCATCGTAACCCCGTGGCGCGGCATATTCGTCCCATCCGCCGCCGCAGGCCCGCGATGAGCGGGGCGATCGGCCGGCAGCCGGCCCGGCCGCCGAAGCGTTACCGCTACGTCGACGACGGCCCGGCGATCTACGCCGACTCGTTCGCCACCATCCGGCGCGAAACCGACTTCGCCGGCATCCCGGCGGACGCCGAGCAGCTGGCCGTGCGGATGATCCACGGCGCCGGCCAGACCGGCCTCGTCGACGACCTGGCGATCCATCCGGACGCGGTGGCCGCCGGCCGACGCGCGCTCGCCGGCGGCGCCCCGATCATCTGCGACACGTCGATGGTGGCCACCGGCATCACCGCCGGCCGGCTGCCGGCAGCCAACCCGGTGCACTGCCTGCTGCACGACCCGCGGGTGCCCGAGCTGGCCGCCGCCTGGCGCACCACCCGCACCGCGGCCGCCGTCTCGCTGTGGGAGCCGATGCTGGCCGGCGCCGTCGTCGCCATCGGCAACGCCCCCACCGCGCTGTTCCACCTGCTGGAGATGATCCTCGCCGGCAGCGCCCGGCCGGCGGTCGTCGTCGGCTGCCCGGTGGGATTCGTCGGCGCCGCAGAATCGAAAGCCGCGCTGGCGGCGTTCGCCGCCGAGCACGGCATCGACATCCCGTTCGTCACCGTCCGCGGCCGGCGCGGCGGATCGGCGATGACCTCGGCCGCCGTCAACGCCCTGGCATCGGACGCCGAGTGACCGGCCGGTTCTACGGCGTGGGCCTGGGGCCCGGCGACCCGGAACTGATCACCCGCAAGGCTGCCCGGATCATCGGCGAGGCCGACGTGGTCGCCTACCACGCCGGGGTGAACAAACACTCCTACGCCCGGCAGATCGCCACCGACCTGATCCGCGCCGGCGTCGTCGAGGAGGAGCTGCGCTACCCGATCACCACCGGGACCACCGACCACCCCGGTGGCTACGCCGGTGCGATCGCCGACTTCTACGAAGAGTCCACCGCGCGGCTCGCCGCCCACCTCTCCGCCGGGCGCACCGTCGCGCTGCTCACCGAAGGCGACCCGCTGTTCTACGGCTCCTACATGTACATGCACGACCGGCTCGCCGGCCGCTTCCCCACCGAGGTCATCCCGGGTGTGCCGGCGTTCGCCGCGGCCACCGCCGCCACCGGCGCACCGCTGGTCCGACAGACCGACGTGCTGACCATCCTGCCCGGGACCCTGCCGG
>NZ_JBYCLB010000147.1:0-1537 GCF_057473705.1 Mycobacterium sp. TH-M15
CTGTCCCCGCGACGTGGTCTGGTCCAGCGGCTGCGCCAGCCGGGTCGCCGACAGCACCTTGATCTTCTCGGCCTGCAACGCATCCGGGCCGAAACTCACCGGCTCCTCGATGGCGGTCAGCGCCAGCAGCTGCAGCAGGTGGTTCTGGATCACGTCCCGGGCCGCCCCGATCCCGTCGTAGTAGCCGGCCCGCCCACCCAGGCCGATGTCCTCGGCCATGGTGATCTGCACGTGGTCGACGTAGTGCGCGTTCCAGATCGGATCGAACAGCTGGTTGGCGAAGCGCAGTGCCAGGATGTTCTGCACCGTCTCCTTGCCCAGGTAGTGGTCGATCCGGAACACCGACTGTTCTGGGAAGACGCTGTTGACCTTCGCGTTCAGTTCGCGGGCACTGGCCAGGTCGTGGCCGAAGGGCTTCTCGATCACCACCCGACTCCAACTGCCTTCCGGCGGGCGGGCCAGCCCGGACTTGTGCAGCTGCTCGCAGACCGTGGGAAAAGCGTTCGGCGGGATGGCCAGATAGAACGCATGGTTTCTGCGGGTGCCACGCTCGACGTCGAGCTTGTCCAGCGTCTCGGCCAGCCGGACGAAGGCGGCATCGTCGTCGAACGCGCCCTGAACGAAACGGATTCCCTCGGCGAGCCGCTCCCAGACCTCCTGCCGAAACGGGGTGCGCGAGTGGCGCTTGACCCCTTCGTAGACGACCCGCCCGAAGTCCTCATGCCCCCAGTCCCGACGGGCGAATCCGACCAGGGCGATTCGCGGGTTGAGCAGACCCCGGTTGGCCAGGTCGTAGACCGCCGGTATCACCTTCTTGCGGGCCAGGTCGCCGGTCACGCCGAAGATCACCAGGCTGCACGCGCCGGCGATCCGCGGCAACCGCTTGTCGCGCTTGTCCCGCAACGGGTTGTGCCACTGCCCGCCGGCAGCGCCCGGGGCCTCGCCGGTCACGTGGTGGCGGCGTCGAGCTGGGCCTGCGTCGCCTTGTACAGCTCACCCCAGGACGCCTCGAACGTCGACACGCCCTCCGTCTCCAGCACGTCGAACACGTCCGGCAGCTCGATCCCGACCGCCGTCAACTCGTCGAACGTCTGCTGAGCCGACGCGCCGGTTCCGGTTACCGTGTCGCCGCGGATCTCGCCGTGGTCGGCGACGGCCTGCATCGTCTTCTCCGGCATGGTGTTCACCGTGTTCGCTGCGGCCAGCTCGGTGACGTAGAGGGTGTCCGGGTACTCCGGGTTCTTCACCCCGGTCGAGGCCCACAGCGGTCGCTGCACCCGGGCGCCGTCCTTCTTCAGCGCGGCGTACCGAGCGCCGGCGAAGACCTCCTGGTACGCCGCGTAGGCCAGCCGGGCGTTGGCGATACCGGCTTTTCCGCGCAGCGCCAGCGCGTCCGCGGAGCCGATCTTCTCCAGCCGGTTGTCCACCTCGGTGTCCACCCGGGAGACGAAGAACGACGCCACCGAGTGCACCTTGGACACGTCGTGGCCGGCGCCTTCGGCGGCCTCCAGCCCGGCCAGGTAGGCGTCCATCACCT
>NZ_JBYCLB010000148.1:0-4452 GCF_057473705.1 Mycobacterium sp. TH-M15
CCCGCGTCGGCTCCAGCTACGACCTGTGTTTCGCCTTCCTCGCCCACACCGGCCTTTCTCTATGACCGTCGATCACTCTATTATCGAAACATCTTTAGTGCGCGGGTCATCCCGGCACACCGTCTCGGCCAGCTTGGTCGAGGCGACGATCCAGCGCGGCCCCGTCGGCCGCATGTACCTGCGCCCAGATGCCGGCAAGGCCGGAAGCCGTCGGCCCGACCTCGACGTACCGGTCCTGGTTGCGCTGACCCGGGGCGCGCAGGCCAGCCGGGTCGAACCGGGTGATCCACATGTCGATACGCTCTGCCAACTTGGGTCCGGACAACCGCATCCATTTCGGTCCATGCCGAGCGATTGCGGCGTCCAGCTTGGCGACCAGCACCGCGTTCTCCACCAGCTCGGTGCGGTACACCACCGCCGCCATCAGCCGGAAATCGATGTCGCCGCGGGCGAAAACCTCGGCCGCGGCAGGCGTTCCCGCAGTTCGATCGCGTAGCGCAGCCGCCCCCGCGCCCGCCCCCGGCTGATGCACAGCGCGGAGGCGATCTCGGCCACCACGTTGTCGTGGCCGTCGACCGCCCAGTTCAGCCGGTCGACCTCGTCCTCGGGTGCCCGCCGCGCATACAACTCACCGATCGCGGCGAACTCTCGCCCGCACATCGCGTTCTGCCGCCGGGCGGCAGCGGTGATCGCGTCGACCACGCCGGCATCCTCGACACCACGGAAGTCGTCCACGAGCCGGGGAGGCGAGTTCACATCGAACATACATTCGATTATAGATCGATCCCCCGACAACCTCGCCGGAACGTAGAGTCGACCGCTATGGACAACATCGCCGGCAAGACCATCGCCGTCACCGGCGGCGCCCGCGGCATCGGTCTGGCCATCGGCACCGCACTGCTGGCCCGGGGAGCCCGAGTGGTGATCGGCGACCGCGACGTCGGTGCGCTGGAGAGCACGGTGAAAACCCTCGCCGGACGAAGCACCGTGGGCTCTGTCACCGGCCACCCCCTCGACGTCACCGACCGGGAATCCTTCGCGGCCTTCCTGGACCAAGCCCGCGCCGAGACCGGCCACATCGACGTGTTGGTCAACAACGCCGGCGTGATGCCGATCGGTGCGTTCCTGGAATTGTCGCCGCAGGCCATCCGCTCGGCGATCGAGGTGAATTTCGTCGGCGTGATCAACGGCTGCCAACTGGTGCTTCCCGAGATGGCCGAGCGCGGCAGCGGGCAGATCGTCAACATCGCGTCGGTGGCCGGCATGGTCGCGGTTCCCGGGCAGGCGGTCTACGCCGGAACCAAATTCGCCGTGGTGGGTCTGTCCACCGCGCTGGCCGACGAGTTCGCCGATCGCGGCGTGATCGTCTCGGCGGTGCTGCCGACCTTCACCGAGACCGAGTTGATCTCCGGCACAACGAAGACCTCGGCGCAACGACGGGTTCAGCCCGAAGACGTGGCGGCCGCCGTCGTCAGAATCATCGACAAGCCGAAGACCCAGGTCTCGGTGCCCGGGTCGCTCCGGTTCATCGCGATCGCCACGATGCTGTTGCCGGCCCGGGCCCGCCGCTGGCTGGGCAGAAAGACCGGCACCGACCGGGTCTTCCTCGACTTCGACGCGGCGGCGCACCGGCAGTACGCCGACCGGGCCCAATCCAGCACCGGCCTGACCGAACCCGACAACTAGGCTGAAGCAGCGACAGTCCGGCACCGGGGAGGGCGAGATGACGACCGACGGAGACGGCACTCGCCACCGGGTGGTGATCATCGGGTCCGGCTTCGGCGGGCTCACCGCGGCCAAAGCGCTCAAGCGCGCCGACGTCGACGTCACCGTCATCGCCAAGACCACCAGCCACCTGTTCCAGCCGCTGCTCTACCAGGTCGCCACCGGGATCCTGTCCGAGGGCGAGATCGCCCCGAGCACCCGACTGGTGCTGCGCAAACAGCGCAACACCCGGGTGCTGCTCGGCGACGTGACGCAGCTGGACCTGACCACCGAGACGGTGACGTCGCGGCTGATGGACATCGAGACGGTGACGCCCTACGACAGCCTGATCGTCGCCGCCGGTGCACAGCAGTCCTACTTCGGCAACGACCACTTCGCCACCTACGCGCCCGGAATGAAGACCATCGATGACGCGCTGGAGCTGCGCGGCCGGATCCTCGGCGCGTTCGAGGCGGCCGAGGTCGCCACCGACCAGGCCGAGCGGGACCGTCGGCTGACCTTCGTGGTGGTCGGTGCCGGCCCGACCGGGGTCGAGGTGGCCGGGCAGATCGCCGAACTGGCCGACCGCACGCTGGCCGGGGCGTTCCGCACCATCGCACCGAGCGACTGCCGGGTGATCCTGCTGGACGCCGGGCCGGCCGTGCTCGGGCCGATGGGCGAGAAGCTCGGCCGCAAGGCGCAGCGCCGGCTGGCCAAGATGGGGGTGCAGATCGGGTTGAACGCGATGGTGACCGAGGTCGACTACCGCGGCATCACGATCAAGGGCATCGACGGCGCCGAGCAGCGCATCGAGTGCGCCTGCAAGGTGTGGGCGGCGGGCGTGCAGGCCAGCCCGCTGGGCAAGCTGATCGCCGACCAGTCCGACGGCACCACGGTGGACCGGGCCGGGCGGGTGCGGGTCGAGTCGGACCTGACCGTCAAGGGCCACCCGCACGTCTTCGTGGTCGGCGACCTGATGAGCGTGCCCGGTGTTCCGGGCATGGCGCAGGGCGCAATTCAGGGTGCGACGTATGCGACCACGTGCATCAAGCGGTCGCTCAAGGGCCGCGACGATCCGGCCGCGCGGGCGCCGTTCAAATACTTCGACAAGGGCAGCATGGCGACCATCTCCCGGTACAGCGCGGTCGCCAAGGTCGGCCGGCTGGAGTTCGGCGGCTTCCTGGCCTGGCTGGCCTGGCTGGTGCTGCACCTGTACTACCTGGTCGGCCACAAGAACCGGTTGACGACGATAATCGCTTGGGGCATCTCGTTTCTCGGCCGCACCCGGGACCAGATGACGATCACCAGCCAGATGATCTACGCCCGGCTGGCGATGAACCGGCTGGCCGAACACCAGAACGGTGCGCTGGCGGCCAGCGAACGGGCCGAGCGGGCCGAGCAGCGGACTGGCTGACCCCGATCAGCCCAGCGCCTGGTCCAGGTCGGCGATCAGGTCGTCGACCCCCTCCAGGCCGACCGAGATCCGCACCACCCCGTCGCCGAGGCCGATCGCCGCCCGCCCTTCGGTGCCCATCGCCCGGTGGGTGGTGGTGGCCGGGTGGGTGATCAACGACTTGGCGTCGCCGAGGTTGTTGGAGATGTCGATCAGCCGTAGCCGGTTCAGCAGTTCGAACGCCCGCTGCTTTGCGGCGTTCTCGCCCGCGTCGAGTTCGAAGGTGATCACCGTGCCACCGCCGGACATCTGCCGGGTGGCCAGCTGGTGCTGCGGGTGCGACGGCAGGAACGGGTAGCGCACCCAGCGCACCGCCGGATGGGCCTCCAGGAACGCGGCGATCCGCAGCGCCGAGGTGTTGGCATGTTCGACCCGAACTTCCAGCGTCTCAAGGCCTTTGAGCATCAGCCAGGCGTTGAAGGCGCTGATCGTCGGCCCGGTGTGCCGCATCAGCTGCTGCACCGGTCCGTCGATGTAGTCCTTGTCGCCGAGGATCGCCCCGCCCAGCACCCGACCCTGCCCGTCGAGGTGTTTGGTGCCGGAGTACACCACCGCGTCGACGCCGAGTGGAAAACCGCGCTGCAGCAGTGGGGTGGCAAAGACGTTGTCCAGCACCACCTTCGCGCCGGCCGCGTGGGCCAGTTCGGTGACGGCGGCGATGTCGACCAGCGACTGCATCGGGTTCGCCGGGGTCTCGAAAAACACCGCGCTCGTGGGCTTGGAGGGGTCGGCCAGCGCCCGCTCCCACTGGTCGAGATCCTCGCCGTCGACGAAGACCGTTTCGATCCCCCAGCGCGGCAGAATCTCGTTACAGATCACGAAGCACGAGCCGAACAGGCTGCGGGCGGCCACCAGCCGGTCTCCCGCACCCAAGAGCGCACCGAGCGAGACGAAGACCGCCGCCATGCCGCTGGCGGTGGCGAACGCCGCGGGTGCGTCCTCGATCAGCCGCAGCCGCTCCTCGAACATCGAGATGGTCGGGTTGCCGTAGCGGGAGTAGACGAACCGGTCCATCTCGCCGGTGAACGCCTGCTCGGCGGCTTCGGCGGATTCGTAGACGTACCCCGAGGACAGGTAGAGCGCCTCGGCGGTCTCGTTGAACTCCGAGCGCAGCAGCCCGCCGCGCACGCCGAGGGTGGCCGGGCTCAGACCCTCGGGCAGCGGGACCGGAGTGCGGACGGACCGCGGCTCATCGGCGGGGCTCACGATCGGGTCCAGGGCAGCCCGGCGGGGAGGTTCTCGTTGCGCTCCCCGGCGGCGTTCACCCACTCGATGTAGACCACCTCGCGGCCCAG
>NZ_JBYCLB010000149.1:0-1929 GCF_057473705.1 Mycobacterium sp. TH-M15
GGGGGCGTCGCGGTGGGGCGCGCACATGCGGCTGCACGTCTCGGCGGGGATCGGCACCTCGCCGTTCGCTCCGGCGCGGCTGTGCTGCCGCCCCGAGGCCACCCTGCTGACCCTGGTCGCCGCGCCGAGCGGCGGCGACGCTGCGCGGACCGCCCTGCACCGATCGCGGACCGGTATTTCAGTCCGTTGACGCCGACCCGGGTCGCGGCCCACGACCGCCCGCGGCACTGGACTGACAACGCGGTCCGGCTGATCGAGGCCGACGCCCGCCGCAGCGCCGACACCCACCTGTTGCGCTATCCGCTGCCGTCGGCGTGGGGTTCGGATGATGTGGCGCTGTATCTGAAAGACGAGACCACCCACATCACCGGCAGCCTCAAGCACCGGCTGGCCCGCTCGCTTTTTCTGTACGGACTGTGCAACGGGTGGATCGAAGAGGGCACCACGGTGGTCGAGGCGTCGTCGGGGTCCACCGCGGTGTCCGAGGCGTACTTCGCCGCGCTGCTCGGTCTGTCGTTCGTCGCGGTGATGCCCGCCTCCACCAGCGCGTCGAAAGTGGCGCTGATCGAGGCGCAGGGCGGGCGCTGCCATTTCGTGCAGCATTCGGCCGACGTCTACGCCGAGGCGGAGCGGATCACCGCCGAGACCGGCGGTCACTACCTGGACCAGTTCACCAACGCCGAGCGGGCTACCGACTGGCGCGGCAACAACAACATCGCCGAGTCGATCTACGAGCAGATGCGCGACGAGGTCCATCCCATCCCGGAATGGATCGTGGTCGGAGCGGGTACCGGCGGCACCAGCGCGACGATCGGTCGCTACATCCGCTACCGCCGGCATGCGACCCGGCTGTGCGTGGTCGACCCGGAGAATTCCGCGTTCTTCCCGGCCTACGCGCGGTGCCGCTACGACACCGTCATCGCCGGGTCGTCCCGCATCGAGGGCATCGGCCGGCCGCGAGTGGAGCCGTCGTTTCTGCCGGACGTGGTCGATCGGATGGTCTCGGTGCCCGATGCGGCGTCGGTGGCCGCCCCCCGCCACGTCAGCGCGGTGCTGGGCCGGCGGGTGGGCGCGTCGACCGGCACCAACGTGTGGGGAGCCTTCGGGCTGCTCGCCGAGATGGTGGCCGACGGGTGCAGCGGGTCGGTGGTCACCCTGCTCGCCGACAGCGGTGACCGCTACACCGACACCTACTTCAGCGACGACTGGCTGGCGCAGCAGGGGCTCGACCCGGCCGGGCCAGCCGCGGCGCTGGTGGAGTTCGAGCGGTCCTGCCGCTGGGATTGAGCTTGGTCTTGGGCACGGTTGTCGGCGGCGTCCGGGGCGTCCGGAGCGGTCGCCAGCAGCCATAGCGCGGCAAGCCCGAAGAACCCGCCGTAGAGGGCGGCGCCCAACAGTGTCATAATCCGGCTCCCTTGCCACTGTCACGTTCTTAGCCAGTCTGCCTAATATTGCTGCGCATTGCAGCTGTCCACGCCGCGGTGTGGGCGATCTCATCATCCGGCGACCGAGTGAGCTGGGCCCTGCGGAGTGCGATCAGCGTATTAGGCGGGGCCTCGCGCCGGTGCGATACGCTGTCGTGGCTTCATGCGGGGTGGGGCGCAGCTTGGTAGCGTGCTTCGTTCGGGACGAAGAGGTCGTGGGTTCGAATCCCGCCACCCCGACAGAGATAAATGGCTGGTAGAGAAAGTGCATAGACCAGCTCAGGATTTCGGAGCAGGGCCAGAATCCCGCAGGAGATTTGGCGTCTGCCCGAGTAGCGGCGTCCGAGCTACCGGCTACGGCATCCAGGTCGGCGTCGAACAGGTCGGCGTAGGTGTCCAGCGTCATGGACGCTCTCGCATGCCCCAACATGCGCTGCACCGCTTTGACATCCGCGCCGGCCGACACCGCGGCGACGCCGCGGTGTGCCGCAGGTCGTGTGGGGTA
>NZ_JBYCLB010000150.1:0-1959 GCF_057473705.1 Mycobacterium sp. TH-M15
AGGGCTGGTGGTGTCGGTTCAGGGCAGGGGATAGGCGGCGGAACTGTCGCCGGTGAAGTCGATCGCGGAATACTCGTTGAGCTTGGCGAGCCGGTGATAGGCCTCGACCATGCGCACGGTGCCCGACTTCGACCGCATCACGATCGACTGGGTGGTACAGCCGCCGGGGTAGTATCGCACTCCTTTGAGCAGATCGCCGTCGGTGACTCCGGTGGCGCAGAAGAAGACGTTCTCCCCGGACACCAAATCCTCGGTGGTCAGCACCTGGTCGAGGTCGTAGCCGGCGTCGAGGGCCTTGCGGCGTTCGGTGTCGTCCACCGGCGCGAGCTGCGCCTGGATCGCGCCGCCCATGCAGCGGATCGCCGCGGCGGCGATGATCCCTTCGGGGGTGCCGCCGATGCCGGCCAGCATGTCGGTGCCCGACTGGTACCGGCACGCCGAGATCGCGCCGGCGACGTCGCCGTCGGTGATCAACCTGATACGGGCCCCGGTGGCCCGGACGTCCTCGATCAGCTGCGCGTGCCGGGGTCGGTCCAGGATGCACACCGTCATGTCCCGCACCGACAGGTGCTTCACCGTGGCGACCGCCCGGATGTTCTCGGCGATCGGCGCGGTGATGTCGATCACGTCCGCCGCCTCGGGCCCGACGGCGATCTTGTTCATGTAGTAGACCGCCGACGGGTCGAACATCGCCCCGCGTTCGGCGACGGCCAGCACCGAGATCGCATTCGGCATGCCCTTGCTCATCAGCGTGGTCCCGTCGATCGGGTCGACGGCGAAGTCGCAGTTGGGGCCGTCGCCGTTACCCACCTCCTCGCCGTTGTAGAGCATCGGCGCGTGGTCCTTCTCGCCCTCGCCGATGACGACCACGCCGCGCATGGACACCGAGTTGACCAGTTCGCGCATGGCGTCGACGGCGGCGCCATCGCCGCCCTCCTTGTCGCCGCGGCCCACCCCGCGGCCGGCGGCCATGGCACCGGCCTCGGTGACGCGCCCCAGTTCGAGCGCCAGGTTGCGGTCCGGGGCCTCGCCTCGGGAGCGCGGGTGCGCCGGACCGCGGCGCTCGGCGCCGGCCGGCGACGAGGCGGCTCGCGAAGGTCGGTCGCCCTCAACAGTCATATCTGCTCATTGTTACAGAAGCATGCCGGTCCGGCCGAGCTGGGCTGTGGCCGACGCCGGACGGCTGGAATACTGCAGGGGTGACCGAGAATCCGCAGGCGGACGCCGAGTCGGCTCGCGAGCCCGGCCCCGCTGCCCGGCCTGCCAAGCCGCGGCTGTTGCAGGACGGTCGCGACATGTTCTGGTCGCTGATGCCGCTGGTGCTGGGCTGCATCCTGCTGGCGGGCGCGGTCGGGATGTGTTCGTTTGCGCCGGTCGGGAGGAAAACACCCACGATTCCGTCCTACGACGCGGCGGCGGCGCTGCGCGCGGACGCGCAGACGTTGGGCTTCCCCATTCGGTTGCCGCGACTGCCTGCGGGCTGGCGGCCCAACTCCGGCGGGCGTGGTGACATCCAGGACGGACGGACCGACCCGGCCACCGGTCAGCGGGGCAGCGCGCTCACCTCGACCGTGGGATACATCAGCCCCACCGGGATGTACATGAGGCTGACCCAGAGCAACGCCGACGAGACCAGGCTGGTTGGTTCCATCCATGCCGAGGCCTACCCGACCGGTTCGGTCGATGTGGCCGGCACCCATTGGGTCGTCTACCGCGGCACCGGTCAGAGCGGCGCGGACGCCGAGCCGATCTGGACGGCCAGGCTCACCGGCCCGGCCGGTGCCGCCCAGATCGCGGTCACCGGTGCCGGCGGCACCGACGAGTTCCGTACGCTGGCCTCGGCGACCCAGTCCCAGCCGCCGCTACCGGGCCCGCCGAACCACGGCAACTGACACGCCAACTGACACAAGGAATCACGTGAGTGCACCCCAAGCAGACCTGTCCGGATGGTCGGTGGCC
>NZ_JBYCLB010000151.1:0-2138 GCF_057473705.1 Mycobacterium sp. TH-M15
GGCGCCGACGTGGTGGAGACCCTGGCCGCCGCGCTCGGCGACGGGCAGACCTGGGTGATCGGTGGTGCGCAGATCTATGCGCTGGCGTTGCCGCTGGCCGCCCGCTGCGAGATCACCGAGGTCGACCTCGACGTGCCGCCCCGGGACGGCGATGCGCTGGCCCCGCCGATCGGTGCCGACTGGCGGGTGACGTCGGGGGAGTGGCTCACCAGCGGTGCCGGCCTGCGCTACCGGTTCCGCAGCTACCGGCGCTGATGGCGGTCTCCCGCGCCGGGCTCACCGCGTCGCAGGCCCGTCGGATCGCGGTTGCCGCACAGGGATTCGCCGGTCCGGCACCGCATGGCCCGATCACCCGGGCGCATCTGCGCCGGCTGATCGGCCGCATCCAGGTGCTGCAGCTGGACTCGGTGTCGGTGGCGGTGCGCGCCCACTACGCCCCGGTGTTCAGCCGGCTCGGGCCCTACGACCGCGCGATGCTGGACCGGGCCGCGTGGAGTCACACGGCACGCGCGCCACGGCTGCTGGTCGAGTACTGGGCGCACGAAGCCGCGCTGATGGCCGTCGAGGACTGGCCGTTGCTGCGCTGGCGGATGCGCCGGTGGCGCCACGGCCGGTGGGGGACGCACGCGGTGCGGGCGAACCCCCGACTGGTCGACGCCGTTGTCGCCGCGGTGGCCGAGATCGGGCCGGCCACCGCCGGACGGATCGAGGCGCACCTGTCCCGTGCGCCGCGGGCGGCGAGCAAGGGTCCCTGGTGGAACCGCAGCGACACCAAATGGGTGGCCGAGGCGCTGTTCGCGGCCGGAGTGCTGACCACCGCCACCCGGATCGGGTTCGCCCGGCACTACGATCTGGTGGAGAACGTGCTGCCGGCGCGGGTGCTGGCCCGCGAGGTGGACGACGATGAGGCGGTGCGCGAGCTGGTGCTGCGGGCGGCCGGAGCGTTGGGGGTCGGCACCGAAGCCGACCTGCGCGACTACTTCCGGCTGTCGGCGGGGCAGGCCAGGCCGGCGATCGCCGGGCTGGTCGCCGACGGCGAACTGGAGCCGGTCGACGTGGCGGGCTGGACCTCCCCGGGGTATCTGCGGGCCGGGCAGCCGGTCCCGCGCCGGGACCGCGGCACCGCGCTGCTCTGCCCGTTCGACCCGCTGATCTTCTTCCGGCCGCGGGTGCAGCGGCTGTTCGGCTTCCACTACCGGATCGAGATCTACACCCCGGCCGCCCGGCGCCGGCACGGCTACTACGTGTGGCCGCTGCTGCTGGACGGCGAGCTGGTCGCGCGGGTGGATCTCAAGGCCGACCGCGGCCGAGGCGTGCTGCAGGTGGTCGGGGCGTTCGCCGAAGCCGACCGGCCGCGGTCCCGGGTGGCCGCCGCGCTGGCCGGTGAGCTGACCACGATGGCGTCCTGGCTGGGCCTGGGCGGGGTGGCCGTCGGTGATCGCGGCGACCTGGCCGACCAGCTGCGGGTGGTGCTCCGGTCGGCGTGATCGCACCCGCCGCGCGGCTCGAGCGCGCTAGGCTCGCGGAGAACCATCCGGGAGTGGAGGTGGTGGCAGATGCGCTGTCTACGTACCGCGTTCGTCGCCGCGAGCGCAGCCACCGTCGCCGTCGGGTGCGGCGGCGGCAGCCACTCGGGCTCCGCGGCGATCTCCTCCCTCGCCACGACGACGGTGTCGCCGGTCGGTGAGGCCGTGCTCAAGGGGCTGCTGCTCACCGCCGACCAGGTCGACCTGATCATGGAGGCGACCGACATGCGGGTCACCCAGCGGCGCACCGAGCTCACCGACGATCGCGACACGATGGAGCCCAGGGAGTGCCTGCCGATCGACGGGGCCGGACAGTTCGCGGTGTACGAGAACACCGGCTACCTCGATGTCCGCGGGCAGACGCTGCGCGACGGCGAGCAGTTCGACCACTACGTCGATCAGGTGGTGGTGCTGTTTCCGACCGCCAAACGGGCCACCAGCTTCGTCCAGATCGAGGCCGAGCTGTGGACCTCGTGTCACACCTACACGCACACCCAGAGCGGATCGCAGTGGGCACCCGGGCCGATAACCACCGACAACGGCGTGCTGAGCACCACCACCTGGCAGCAGAACACCGGGAACGACTCGGCGTGGGCATGCGGGCGGGCGGTG
>NZ_JBYCLB010000152.1:0-4963 GCF_057473705.1 Mycobacterium sp. TH-M15
GACGCCCCGTCGCCGGAGCGGGTTCTGTCGCGAATCGCCAACAAGCATGCCTCCCTCGGGGTCACCGCCGACCAATACCAGCTGGTTCACGACTACCTGTTCGCGGCGATCGTCGCGGTGCTCGGCGACGTGGTCACCGAGGAGGTCGCCGCTGCCTGGGACGAGGTCTTCTGGCTGATGGCCGACGGGCTGGTCGAGCGGGAGGCTCGCCTGTACCGGCAGGCCGGAGTCGCGGCCGGCGATATCTGGCTGTCGGCGCGTGTGGTGACCCGGACGCAGGAGTCCCCGGAGTGCATCGCGCTGACGCTCACCGGGATCGACGCTCCGCTTCCGGGGTTTCAACCGGGCCAGTACACGTCGATCGCGGTGCCGCTGCCCGACGGTGCCCGGCAGATCCGTCAGTACAGCATCACCGCTGCCGCGACGGACAAGACGTCGTGGCGGGTGACGATCAAACGCGTCGCACCCGACAACGGGGCGCCGGCCGGTCAGGTGTCGAACTTCATCCACGACAACGTGTTCGAGGGCGACCTGTTGACCCTGTCGCAACCGTTCGGCGACCTGACCCTGGCCCCGGAGCAGGTTCCGGTGCTGTTGGTGTCGGCGGGCATCGGCTGCACTCCGATGATCGGCATGCTGCGCCACCTCGTCGACACCGGCGACCAGCGGTCGGTGTGCGTGGTGCACGCGGACCGGTCCCGGGCGGTGCATCCGCACCGCAGCGAACTCACCGAACTGGTTGCCCAACTGCCGGCGGCGATCATGCGCACCTGGTATGGCGAGATGGGCGTGCCGGTGGATCTGGCCGAGATGGACCTACCCGACGGCGTGCAGGTGTACCTGTGCGGACCGCTGCCGTTCATGCGCTCGGTGCGAAGCCACCTGGTGGACCGCGGGATTCCCACGGCGGCGATTCACTACGAGGTCTTCGGCCCGGACCTGTGGTTGGAAGTGGCCTGAGCACCGAGTGACGGTGCGGCTTCCGGATCGTTCAGAAGTTGTTGCAGGTGCCGGCCACTTCCTGCATGGCCCCCACGAACGGCTGGCCCTCCGGGTTGCTCTGCGCGGCGTCGACCAGCTGCTGGCGCTGGTCCGGCGGCGCGGCCAGGAACTGGTTCAGCCAGGCCTGCGCCACCGGCGACGAGTTGTACTGTGCGGCGGCACCGGGGTCGGCCGCGTTGAGCGCCGCGAGCACCTGCTGGTAGTTGCAGGTGGTGTCGATCACCGGGTCCGCAGCGGCCGGGCCGCAGCCGATGGTCAGCGCGCCGGCCGTCGCGGCCGCGAGCGGCAGCAGGTGGCCGACTCGGGAAGTCAGTCGGGTAGACATCGGATCCTCTTCTCCTCGCGGTGTTTTTACAGGTTCCACTGCGCCAGATGCTGGCCGTCCACCCGGCTGAGCAGCACCACGTTGGTGACCAGGCCGCGGTAGACGTCCCAGAACACCCGGCCGTCGACGCTGGAGCCGGCCGGGGCGTTGGTCAGGGTGACGTCCAGGGCGTCGGGCGCGTCGGTGTGCTTGGAGATGTAGGCGTCGGCGCCGGGGGTCACGCCGTCGAGGGTGATCGACGCCGCCAGGATGTACGGGTTGGGCACCTTGATCGGATGCACGGTGACGTTGGCCTGCCACGGACCGCCCTGGGCCCGCCAGCGCGGCGAGCCGTTGTACCCCCAGCCCGGCGGGACCTCGGGGCAGGGGGTGATGTCGTGCACGGTGACGTCGGCGACCAGGGGGCCGAAGGCCTCGGAGTTGTACTGGATGCGCAGCGTGTCGCCGAGCCGCCCGATCGGTGCGTCCGGGGTGGAGTTGGGGATGGCGTGCGCGGCCGGTGCCACGACGACCGGGGCCATCGGGGTGCTGACCATCAACGCGGCCAGCAGGCTGACCGCGGTCGGGAACCGGCGATGCATGGTGAAATCCTTCTCGATCCGTCGGCTGTTCCCCGCATGATGGCACACCACCGCCCCGATTGTCGCGGGGTCGGCGTGCCCGGCCCGCTCAGCCCGCCTCCAGCCGGAGCAGCGCCTCCTTGGCCGCGGACCCGCCGGCGTACCGGCCGATCGAGCCGTCCGATCGGACCACCCGATGGCAGCCGATGACCACCGGCAGCGGGTTGCGGGCGCAGGCGGTGCCGACGGCGCGAACCGCACCGGGGCTGCCGACCGCGCCGGCCACCGCGGCGTAGCTCTCCCGCTCGCCGTAGCCGATGCGCTGCAGGTGCTCGACCACGCTGCGGCGGAAACCCCGCGCCAGCCGCAGGTCGACCGGGATGGTGAAGTGGCGGCGGTGCCCGGCGAAGTACTCGTCGATCTGCCGCGCCGCGTCGGCCAGCCGCGCCGGCGCCCGCAGGATGCGCGGGCTCACCGCCGCGGCCAGATCGGCCAGCACCGCGGCGTGGTCCTGCACCCCGAACGCCACCCGCACCAGCCCGATCGGCGTCGCCGCCAGCAGCAGCGCGCCGACCGGCGTGTCGACGGTGCGGTAGGCGACGTCGAGCAGCGCGCCGGAATCGGCATCGCGTTCCAGCCTGGCATGCAGCCGGGCCAGGGTGTCGGCTTCGTCGGGTGGGCTGGGAAAAGCGATGGTGTTCATGCCGTCTCGTCCTTCAGATAGGTTCCGCGCAGGGCCTTGATGCCGTCGGCCGCCGCGCGCCGGGCCGCCTCCGGGGAGTTGTCCAGCAACCGGGCCACCTCGGCGAACGGCAGCCCGGCGACGTGGTGGTAGGCCACCGCCATCCGCTGCTTGTCGGGCAGCCGGCCCAGCGCCGCCCAGAGGTCCGGGTCGCGCTCGGCCGGATCCGCCCCGGTGGCGGCCCGGTCGGCGGCGACGCCGGTCGGCACCGCGCGACGGGACCGGGCCCGCCCGGCGTCGACGGCGCGCCGGTGGGCGATGGTCACCAGCCACGCCTCGACGTTGGCGTCGGCCGGCAGCCGCGGATAGCCGCGCAGCGCCGACAGGAACGTCTCCGACCAGGCGTCCTCGGCGTCCTGGGCGCCGAGCACCGCCCGGCAGACCCGCAGCACGGTCGGGCCGTACTCGGCCACCACCGCTTCGAACGGCGGCTTGCGCCGAAGCCGGCTCATCGATCCCACACCCGGTAGACGCTGCGCCGGGTCATTTCGTGAGATCGTTCCGTGGCGGTGGTCAGGCTACTGGGCGCTGCCCGGGCTGGCGTCCGCCGAGACGCTGTAGGACGCCGCTCCGGTGCCCGCCAGTCCGCCGCCGTCGACGATCAGGTACTCCTCGCGGATGGGACGACCGGCGAGGAAGTCCTCCAGGATCTCCCGGGTGCCGGCGGCGTAGCGCGCCTGCGCCGAGAGCGTGCTGCCGGAGACGTGCGGGGTCATCGCATTGTGCGGCATGCGGCGCCACGGGTGGTCGGCCGGCGGCGGCTGCGGGTACCAGACGTCGCCGGCGTAGCCGGCCAACTGCCCGCTCTCCAGCGCCGCCGCCACCGCGTCGCGCACGCAGATCTCGGCGCGCGCGGTGTTCACGATGTAGGAGCCGCGCCGCATCGAGGCCAGCAGCTGCCCGTCGAAGAGATGGTAGGTCGCCGGGACCAGCGGCGAGTGGATGGAGACCACGTCCACGGCCTGGACCAGCGATTGCACGTCCGGGTGGTAGGTCGCGTTGAGGTCTGCTTCCAGCTCAGCGGGGAGCCGGCGGGTGTCGGTGTAGTGCAGGGTGACGTCGAACGGGGCCATCCGGCGCAGCACCGCCTGCCCGATCCGGCCGGCGGCCACCACGCCGACGTCCATGCCCTCGACGTCGTAGGCGCGCGCGACGCAGTCGGCGATGTTCCAGCCGCCCTCGGTGGCCCACCGGTGCGACGGCACGAAGTTGCGCACCAGCGCCAGGATCTGCATCACCGCGTGCTCGGCCACGCTGATGCTGTTGCTGTAGGTCTCCTCGGCGACGGTGATGCCGGCCTCGATCGCGGCTTTGAGGTCGACGTGGTCCGAACCGATCCCGGCGGTGAGCGCCAGTTTCAGCTTGGGCGCCTTGGCGATTCGCTCCGCATCCAGATACGCCGGCCAGAACGGCTGGGAGATGACGACGTCGGCATCGGCCAGTTCGCGCTCGAACCGGCAGTCCGGGCCGTCCTTGTCGGAGGTGACCACCAGGTGGTGGCCGCCGTCTTCGAGGAACCTGCGCAACCCCAGTTCACCGGAGACGCAGCCGAGCAGCTCGCCGGGGGTGAAGTCGACGGCCGACGGGCTGGGCATTGTCTGACCGTCGGGGTAGCCGCTCAGCTCCGGGATGCTGTCTCGGGCGTAGGCCGGCGGGTAGCCGGAGACCGGGTCGGGGTAGAGCACCAGCACGACTTTGGCCATCAATGTCCTCGTTTCGGTCAGGAGATCAGCCACTCACCGGAGTCGCTGGCAAAGCCTTCGGACGGGGTGTATTTCACCTTGGCGACGGTGACGCCGGTGGGCCGAGCGAACACCACGCATCCGGTCGTCGACTCGCCCGGGCTGAGGTGGTAGAGGCCGGACTCGAAATTCGTGCACTCGGCGACGTCGTTGCTCAGGTCTGCGGTGTAGCTCTGGTCGTCGGAGCCCACTACCGAGACATTGACGTTGACCGCGCCGTCCGGCGCCGAACCGCCCGTCGCGGCGGTCCGCGGCGAGCAGCCCGCCGCCAGCAGCAGGAGCGTCGAAGATGCGGCGTTGAACCGTTCTCCATCTGGACTGCGCCTCCCGTTCACCTGCTCTCCCGTCCACCGGCTGGGACAACACTAAGCCGTCGCGCTGACCCGGTGCGCTATATGCGCTGACCGTTATGGTTCCACGCTACCGGCGCCGTGCCGTCGCGCCCGCTCATCGCGACGGGGCCGGGTCGAGCATGACCACGCGGTCGTCCCGCCACCGGTAGCGTGCGTGGGTGATGCTGTCCGGCGGGCAGGCGCAGCCGGGGCAGCCGCTGCATGTTCCAGGGGTCCGGTAGTCCAGGGCGACGGTGTCG
>NZ_JBYCLB010000153.1:0-4984 GCF_057473705.1 Mycobacterium sp. TH-M15
CTTTCCCGGGTGCTTCGTTTCGTTTCGTTTCTCGCCGGCACCCTGGTCCCACGGCTGCTCGGCTCGGGCGGGATGGGCACCGTCTACCTGGTGGCCAACCCCGAACTGCCGCGCCTGGACGCGCTCAAGCTGCTCTCCGGCTCCTTCTCCCGCGACGATCAGTTCCGGTCCCGGTTCATCCGCGAGGCCGACGTCGCCTCCCGGATGAGCCACCCCAACATCGTGGCGATCTACCGGCGCGGTCAGACCGAGGATGGGCAGCTGTGGATCGCGATGCAGTACGTCGAGGGGATCAACGCCGACGAGGCCGTGCAGCGCGGTCAGATGAGCCCGCAGCGGGCGGTGCACATCGTCACCGAGATCGGCAAGGCGTTGGATTACGCGCACCGGCACAGCGTGATCCACCGCGACGTCAAGCCGGCGAACTTCCTGCTGGAGAACACGACCGGCCCGGACGAGCGGGTGCTGCTCGGCGATTTCGGCATCGCCCGCGCTCTTGACGAGGTCAGCCTGACCGTCAGCGGAAGCATGACCGCGACCGTCGCCTACGCGGCCCCGGAGGTGGTGTCCGGCCGTCGCGTCGACGGTCGCGCCGATCTGTATTCGTTGGGCTGCACGCTGTTTCGGATGTTCACCGGCAAGACACCGTTCGAGGACGTGCAGGGCGTGCCGGCCACCATCATGGCGCACATCGCCCAGCCGCCGCCGCGCGTCACCGACCAGGCGCCCTGGCTGTCGCCGGCGATGGACGCGGTGATCGCCAGGGCGATGGCCAAGGATCCGGCCGCGCGGTTCGCCACCGCAGCCGAACTCAGCGCCGCGGCACAGGCCGCCCTGCGGCAGCCGGCCCACGGCGGGGCGCCGCCGCGCCGCGGATCGAATACCGCCACACCGACACTCGGCGCACCGTCGTTGCCTGCCGAACCGCGCCGTCGCCGCGCGAAACGTATCGCGGCTCTGGCCGGGGTGGCGCTGCTGGCCGCCGGAGCCGCCGGTGGACTGGTTTTTCTCTCTCATCGCACCAACGGTCCGCCGACGGTCCGATCAGACAGCACGACGACGACAACGACCAGGACCACCACCACCGAGACGCGGCCGCCGATCGTCAACGCCGCAACGCTCTCCGGCTTCCTGCTCAGCCCGGTCGAGATTGCGAACATGATGGGGGTCACCGGAATGCCGGTCGTCACCCCGCTGCAGAGCCCGTCCGAAGACGCGACGGGAGTCGAGCAGACGGAATGCAGCGGCGCACTGTTCGCGATTCAGGTAAGCGCGTACAAAGACACCGGGTGGGTCGCGATCCAGGCCCAGGTGCTGCAGAACACCCCCACCGCACCGACCCACCGGGTGGCGCAGGCGGTGGTGGCCATGCCGACCGCGACCGACGCGCAGAATCTATTGGCTACCCAGAGCGATACCTGGTCGAAGTGTGCCGGAACGCGGGTCACGGTGAACTTCCCCCAACCACCGACCCCGCAATACTGGATGTTCGGCGACCTGACCAAAACCGACGAGATGATGTCGATCACGTACACCCTGGAAGGGGGTGGCGGGCTGGCGTGCCAGCGAGCGGTCGAGGTCGACAACAATCTGCTCATCGACACGCTGGTGTGTCGCATCGATCCCGCCAACAAAGCGGTGGACATCGCCAACGCGATCAAGGCGAAGATTCCGTCATAGCGCCACGCCCTATCCGTCGGCGTGCCAACCGTCCACGTGGATCGGCATCGTCAAGCCGTCGCCCCCAGCCCCGGAGAAGCCCCCCCAGATCAGCGCGGTCAGGTGATCGACCAGCTCGTCACGGCTCATCACCCGGTCCCGGGCCCACCAGAACACCGCCGTCGACACCGCGCCGACCACCGCGCGCGCCCACGGGCCGGCCGCCCGGATCTCGCCGCCGAGCTGACTGAACCCTGCCGACAGCACCGTCTCCAGCCAGTTCGCCAGCTCCGCGGAGGCCGACGACGCCCCGATGTGGGTGATCAGGGCGGCCGAGACGTTCGGCTCCTCGTCGACCCACCGGCACAGGCAGTCGATGGCAGCCCGGGTCTGGCCGCGCGGTTCGCCGGCCGACCCGACCACGGTGGCGATCTGGCCGATGATCCGCTCCGTCTGGCGGCGCGCGAGCTCGGTGACCAGCGCATCCTTGTCGGGGAACATCGCGTAGATGGCCGTTCGGGCCAGGCCGGCTTCGCGGGCGACGTCGACCAGCGACAGACCCGGCCCGCCGGCCCGCAGGCTGCGTTCGGCGGCGTCGAGCAGGTCGTCGCGGCGCTGTGCGGGCTCGACGTGGGAGCCGGGCGGGCGTCCCCGGCCGCGGCCCGACTGCGGGGTGCGGTTCAGCGTGAACCGATCGGTTGCGGGTCCGAGCCGAGCAGGTCGCGGCCGGCGTCGAAGGCGGCCATCCGCCGACGCGGGGTGTCGTAGTAGGAGCGCATCAGCTGGTCGCGCAGCTCCGGGGGTAACACGGTGCGCGCCGCCTGCAGCCAGACCGGGACGTGCCGTCGGGGCATGTCGCCCATCAGCCGGTCGGAGGCGACCCGGAAGATGTCGGCCATCCGCAGGTAGTCGGCGCGGAAATACACGTAGTCGCAGCGGTCCCGGAAGTGTTCGCGATAGGTGGCGTGCAGGGCGCGCGGCAGGTCCGCCTCGATGTGTGCGGCGACGCCGAGTAGCAGCGCTTTCCCCAGCTGACTCGCGGACCCGGTCGCACCGGCGCGCTCGGCCAGTCCCCACGCCTTGCGCCACGGCTCCTCGGTGGGCTCGCCGCGCTCGAAGGAGATCAGATTGCGCAGGTACAGCTCGTGGAACCGGGGAATCAGCCGCAGCACCCACTCCGGGTTGTCCACCCGCCCGGAGTACAGGCTGGCCAGCTGCTCCTCGGTGACGTACTGGTAGACGCGGGCGAACCACTGCTTCGGGTCATCGGCGCGGGTCAACCGGTCGGCGATCGACCGCTGCTCGGCCAGCACCGCCTCGGCGACGTCGTGCAGCGCCGGCAGGTCACGCTGCTCGACACGCCGCGGCGGGGGCAACGGCCCGGCGGGCGCCGCGGTGGGGGCCAGTTCGGCCAGCCGACGCAGGGACCGACGCAGCTCGCCTTCGATCAGGCACTGCGTCAGCACATCGAGGCCGGGCACCGCGAACTGGACCGCCACGTCCCAACGGATCTGGGCTTCGTCGTCGCCGGCGGGCAGCACGACGATCCGGCCGGTGTGTTCGCGCAGCGCCGCGGCCCCGCCCACCACCGTGTAGCCGAAGAAGTGGGGCGGCTCTGCGGCGTGCACGACCTCGGTCAACCGTCCACCGCCATGCGGCAGATACACCCGGCGCAGGGCGCCGACTCCGTCCGGGCGTTGCCGGTCACCGGGGTCGGCCAACTCGATGCGGGCCGTCGACCAGGTGTTCATCCGCTGCGGGTCGGTGAGCAGCTCCCACACCACGTTCACCGGCGCGGCGACCTGCTGCCGCAAGGCCATGGTGACCACGGTCAGGTCGACGCTTGCGTCGCGGGCCAATACATAAACACACAGCCTGTATATTCTTCTCGGCGATGTCAACCCTCCGGTCGGCCCATTCGCGATAGCCCGTCTTCGGTGGCGGTATTTCCTTACGCTGGCAGCCATGGACGTCCCGCACGGCGACCGCCGGGGATCGGTCAGTCGCCGACGGCTGCTCTGGCTGGCCGGCGGCGCCGGGCTGGCGACCGCGATCAGCTCCTGTTTCAGATCGGCGGGCGACCAGTACGACGACGCCGAGGCACCGGCCGTGGCCCCGGTGGATGCCCGCACCCCCACGGTTGCTCCGCCGGCCGCGCCGCCGACCGGAACCGCCGCCGTCATGTTGTGTCGAGATTCCTGGGGCGCGCTCTCCGCCCGGCCCGGCGGGGTAACGCAGACCATCACCCGGATGACGCTGCACCACTCGGCGGTGCCACTCCCCGACAACCGCGAGATCGCCGCGCGCTTGCGACAGCATCAGCACTACCACCAGGATCAGCACGGGTGGATCGATATCGCATATCACGCGTGCGTCGACCACAACGGCAACATCTTCGAGCTGCGCGCGCCGCAGTTGGTCGGCGACACCGCCACCGACTACGACCCGACCGGTCACTTCCTGGTGCTCTGCGAGGGGGATTTCGACCAGGAGCCGGTGCCGGAAGCGCAGCTTCACGGTGCCGCGATCGTATTCGCCTGGGCCGCACAGACATTCCACATCGGTTCGGACACACTCGCCAGTCACCGAGATTTCACCGCGGCCACCGACTGCCCCGGCACCAACCTGTACCAGCACATCACCTCCGGCGACCTCAGACGCCGGGTCGACGCGATTCTGGCGGTCGGACCGGTGGACCTCAGCCTGGTGTGCGGCCCCGAGGCGGCGCGGATCGTCGCGAACATCGCAGCGGGGGATCGGTAGCGCCGGACGGACCCACCGAGCGGCTGCGGCCGCGGCTACCGGGTGGCCGACCATCGTCGGGTTCCCCCGCTGAGGCACGATCACCGTCAGACGATGATGGGTGAACCAGTCGGTCAACTCGGCGGTGGCGACGGTCCCGGGAAGGACGCAAGACACGATGAAAAGCAGTCTGGAGATCGCACAGGAAGCCACCCTGCGCCCGATCACCGAGATCGCCGAGCGGGTCGGCCTGCACACCGACGAGGTGCACCCGTACGGGCGCTACAAGGCGAAGGTGGACCTGTCGGTGCTGGAGCGGCTGCGCGAGAAGCCGGACGGCAAACTGATCGACGTCACCGGGATGACGCCGACCAAGTTCGGCGAGGGCAAGTCCACCACCGCGGTCTCGCTCACCCAGGGACTCGGCCGGATCGGCAAGAACGCGGTGTACTGCACCCGGGAACCGTCGATCGGCCCGGTGTTCGGCATGAAGGGCGGAGCGGCGGGCGCCGGCTACGCCCAGATCGTCCCGATGGAGGACATCAACCTGCACCTCACCGGTGACCTGCACGCGGTCGCCGCG
>NZ_JBYCLB010000154.1:0-1706 GCF_057473705.1 Mycobacterium sp. TH-M15
CGTAGAGCGGCTGCCGTGACTTGTCCGTCACGGTGCGGTTCATGTAAACCATCACCGACGCCGAATCGCGTTTGGCGAACATGACCCCCACGCCCACTACATAGGCCTGAACGACCACCTCGCGTTTCTTCGCCTCCGGGATGATCTGCGAATCGGCGCTCTTCTGGAACTCGTGGCGATAGTCAGGCGTCAGCAACGGATAGGCGGCCGTGAGGCTGCGTTCGACGGTCTGGTAGTCGTAAGCGAAAACCTCGGGTATCTCCTTGGCCGCCAGCTCGGGCAGGACCGCCCGCGCTGACTCCTCGCCACCGGTTTGGACCCGCTCCCAATAGAACCAGCCACCCGCGGCGGACAACCCGACGATAACCGCGACCAGCACGGAGCAGGTGACAGCGTTCAACCACCGCATCAGTTGCCGCCGTCTGGATATTTCAGGTCATAGCCGGTCATCCGCCCGCCGTCGTCCTCATGCACGATGACCCGCAAGCGATAAGGCATCGACGGCGTGTTGACGCCATCGATGTCGGCGACCGTCACCCGCACCGACACCAGCACCGACGCATTGTCGGTTACCGGGTCGACGCCTTCCAGGGCAGCACCGTTGACGACGGCTTCGGATGTCGCGTTAGTGGAGCGAAACAGGCCTTTGAGGTTGTCGACGTTGTTGTTGGAGCTGAGCATGCCGCGCAGCGGGCCGCTGGTGCCGTTCACGAATCGGTTGACGCTCTCGTCGATATTGTCCGGCCGGTAGCTGAACATGTTGACCACCGTCTGCGTCGCGATGTCGACAAAGCGCTGGTCGCGCGCTTGTTCGGCCTCATTGTGCCGATGCTGGACGACCAGGGCGGTCAGGCAGCCGGCCAGCGCGGTAATCGCCAGCAGTGCGCCGGCCAGGGCGATCGATCCGACCAGCACGCGGTGAGCGGGCCGGCGCGGCGGCGGCTTGACGCGCCCGCTCGGCCCAACTGGCCGCTCTGGCCGGCTGGGCTGGGCCGGCTTTGGCTGTCCGGCCGCACCGTCGGCCCGAACCGTGGTGGTGGCGCCGGGCTGGCCTTTCGCGGGGCCAGCCGCCCGGGATGCCCGCCGACGAACGCGCGGCGGTGTCGGCGGCTGCCCCGTAACACGAGAGGTCACGACATCCGCCACTAAAGCGGCCTTGGATCACGCATGAGGTCTACCCAATTCTCAGCACTGGATGCGCCATTGATACCGGGCGCGAAAATACCAGTGCCCCCCGCCGGGTCTGCAAAGGCTCCGGTGTTTTGGTCATACGTGGTGTAAGCCGGGCCGCTGGCCTGCGGCTGCGGACCAGGCGCTGGGCCGGCGCCTTCCGGTGGTGGCGGCGGGGGGATTGTCGCCGGGTACGGCAACTGGGGCGGCTGCGGCGGGTACCCCGGCGGCATCCACGACGTGAACGGCGGCGGCGGCCCGTTGTCGTTGGGCGGCGGCGGAACCATCGCGGGCTGGTGCGGCGCCGGCCCTGGACCCGCCACCTCACCCTGTGAAGGCGGGCCGACGATAGGCGCGCCGGGATCGGGATCATCGCCTGGTGGAATATACGGAAACTTGTTGGGCGGCAAGATGTTTCGTCCATCAGTTACCGGCGTACCGGACGGGATCGGCGGACCGCGCCATGGGTTAGTACCCACCGGCACATAGCCTTTCGGGTCACGACACAGCTGAATCGTCGGTGCGCGTTTGCCGGG
>NZ_JBYCLB010000155.1:0-1633 GCF_057473705.1 Mycobacterium sp. TH-M15
ACGGCGCCCAAACCGTGCTGTAGCGCCGCGGCGTGGCAGTGCCGGCCCGCCCGGTCGGCAGGCGATGATGCGCCGGTGGCTGAACTGACCCGACGGACGGTGTTGCGGCTCGGCGTCGGTGCGGCCGCCGGGGCGTTCGCGGTGCGAACCCTGGGCGGGGCCGCGGTATCGTCGGCAGCGCCGTCGCCGCTCCCGCTGGACACCCCCGACCCGGCGGCGGTGGGCGTCGCCCGGCCCACCCGGGAATCGGGCTCGTTCGTCTCCGCCGCCCGCGGCGGGGTGGAGACCAACTGGATCATCGCCCGCCCGCCCGGCCAGACCGGGCCGCTGCGCCCGGTGATCGCGCTGCACTGCAAGGACGGCGACGCGGCCTGGGTGATGGACCTCGGCGTCGAGGAGGAGCTGGCGAAGCTGACCGCCGCGGGTCGGCCGCCGTTCGCGGTGATCAGCGTCGACGGCGGCAACACCTACTGGCGCCGGCACAGCTCGGGCCAGGACTCCGGCGCGATGGTGCTGCACGAGCTGCTGCCGATGCTGGCCAGCAAGGGCATCGACACCTCCCGGGTGGCGTTCATGGGCTGGTCGATGGGCGGCTACGGGGCGCTGCTGCTGGGCACCCGTCTCGGCCGGGCGCGCACCGCCGGCATCTGCGCGATCAGCCCGGCGCTGTACCTGACCTACTTCGGCGCGCCACCGGGTGCGTTCGACAGCATCGACGACTGGCGGACCAACTCGGCCTACGACCTGGTGCCCCAGCTGTCGTCGTTTCCGCTGCGGGTCGACTGCGGCACCGGCGACAGCTTCTACTACGCCACCCGCCAGTTCGTGAGCCTGTTGAAACCCCCGCCGGCCGGCGGGTTCACCCCCGGCGGCCACGACGTCGAGTACTGGCGAGCGCAGCTCCCCGCCGAGCTGGCCTGGCTGGACTCCTGACCGGCGGGGTCAGCGGCCGAACCGGCGCAGCCGCAGGCTGTTGGTGACCACCAGCACCGACGAGCAGGCCATCGCCGCGCCGGCGATCATCGGGTTGAGCAGCCCGGCGGCCGCCAGCGGGATCGCCGCGATGTTGTAGCCGAACGCCCAGGCCAGGTTCGCCCGGATGGTGCGCAGGGTGCGTGCCGAGAGCCGCAGCGCGGTGGGCACGGTGCCCAGGTCGCCGCGGACCAGGGTCAGGTCACCGGCCTCGATCGCGGCGTCGGTTCCGCTGCCCATCGCCATCCCGATGTCGGCGGTGGCCAGCGCCACCGAGTCGTTGACGCCGTCGCCGACCATCGCCACCCGCCGCCCGCGGGCCTGCAGCCGCTTGATCACGTCGGCCTTGTCGGTCGGCAGCACGTCGGCGATCACGTTGGCCGGGTCGATCCCGACCTCGCCCGCCACCTTCCGCGCCACCGTGCCGCCGTCGCCGGTGAGCAGCATCGGGGTGATGCCCATCGCCTTGAGCTCCTCGATCGCCGCCGCGCTGCCCGGCTTGACGCTGTCGGTCAGGGTGATCACCCCGCGCACCCGGCCCAGCCAGGACACCTCGACCGCGGTGCCGGTCTCGTGCGCGGCCGCCGACGTGGTGACGTCCACGTCCACCGCGTCGACCACCCCGGTCACCCCCTGGCCGGGCCGGGCGGCGAAGTCGGTC
>NZ_JBYCLB010000156.1:0-3697 GCF_057473705.1 Mycobacterium sp. TH-M15
GCCTCGGCGAGCTCGCCGCCGCCTACACCGCCGGGGTCGTCGACCTGGACGCCGCAGTCGCCGTCGTCATCGCCCGGGCCGAGCTGGCCGCCGGCGCCCCGGGCCGGTTCGGGATGGCGATGATCGGGTCGGATCCCGACGCCGCCGCAGCGCTGATCGCCGAGGCGCCCGGCTGGCTGGAGCTGTCGGTGGTCAACGCACCGCAGTCGGTGGTGGTCTCCGGCGAGCTGGCCGCGGTGCACGACGTGCTGCGCCGGGCCGGTGAGCGGGGAATCTTCGCCCGGGAACTCCCGGTCAGCTACCCGGCGCACACCAGTGCCCTGGAGCCGCTGCGAGCGGCGCTGCTCGACCGGCTCCCGGATGCGCAATTCCACAGTGCACCGGTGGAATTCATCGGCTCGGTGTACGGGGGATCGGTGCCGCCGGGAAAGACGTTCGGCCAGTACTGGTTCGACAACCTGCGCAACCCGGTCCGGTTCGACCTGGCCACCGCCGCCGCGCTGGCCCGCGGGGTCACCACGTTCATCGAGATGTCGGCGCACCCCACCCTGCTGGTCGCGCTCGGCGACACCGCCGGCGCCGCGCAGGTGCTGGGCAGCACGCTGCGGGAGCGCCCGGCGCCGGAAACACTGGCGGCCAACATCGCCGCCGCCGCGATCACCGACCCCGGCTACCGGTGGCGGGACCTCAGCCCCGCCCGCAGCGGCCCGGTGTTGCGGCGCTTCCCGCCCGCCCCGATGCACACCACCAAACTGTGGGCCAAACCCGACCCTTTGCCCCCACACGATCCCGACGCCCCGATCGTGCTTTCCGAGGAATGGCTGCCGGTCGACGCCCCGACCCGGGTGCCGGCCGAGGTGGCGGTCGTCGACTACACCGGCGACTCCGTCGAGCTGACCGCGCAGCTGACCGCCGCCCTGGGCGCCGGCGCGGTCACACCCGCCGACGCCGAAACCCTGCTGCTGGTTGCGCCGCCGGGTCGACAAGACGAGATCAACGCCGCCGTGGCCGGTTTCGCCGAACATGCCCGCGCCCAGGCCGCGGCCGCACCCGGGGAGCGCTGCCGGCGGGTGTGGCTGATCACCGCCGGTGCCGAGCGGATCGACAGCGACCCGCCGGCGCGGCCGGGGCCCGCCGCGGCCGCGGCCCTGCACCGCAGCATCGGATTTCACTACCCCGACCAGACCTTCGCCCACCTGGACCTGCCCGGCGAACCGGCCCCGGCCGACATCGCCGCGGCGATGTCCGCGCTGGGCCTGGCCGACACCGAGGTGGCGGTGCGGGCCGGGCGGCCGGCGGTGCGCCGGCTGCGCCGCCGCCGGTACGCCGCGGCGGCCCGGATCACGGTGCCCGACACCGTCGTCATCACCGGCGGCACCGGGGCGATCGGCTTGGCCTACGCGGACTTCTGCGCCGCCCACGGCGCCCGCGACATCACCCTGCTCAGCCGCAGCGGCGACGCCGTCGACCTGACCGAGCTGACCGCCCGCACCGGGGCACGGATCACCGCGATCGGCTGCGACGTCACCGATCGCGGCGCCCTGTGCGAGGTCATCGCCCAGCATCGGCCGGCCGCGGCCGGCCTGCTGGTGCACACCGCATCCGCGCCGGCGCTGCCCACCGAGCACATCACCGCCGCCGCGACCCGGGATGCGCTGGGGGCGAAGGTGATCGGGCTGGCCAACCTGGCCGAGCACTGGCCGCTGACACCCGACGCCCAGGTCCTGGTCTGCTCGTCGGTGCTGGGCTTCTGGGGCGGATCCGGGCACGGGCTGTACGCGGCGGCCAACCGGATGGCCGACGTGCTGACCGCCCAGCTGCGCGGCCGCGGCCTGAACGCCCGCTCGATCCGCTGGGGGCTGTGGCAGACGGTTGCGGTGGTCAGCGGCGCCGAGAAGGACCGCATCGCCCGCACCGGCCTGACCCCGATGCCCGCCGAGGCCGCCATCACCGCCGGGTTCGCCACCGAGCACCACGACCCGGTGATCCTGGCCGCCGACTTCGACCGGCTGGCGGTGTTCTTCGACAGCCAGGGGGTGCCGGCACCGTTCGAGTCGCACAATCCGGTGACCGCGACACCGGCGGGTGCCGCACCGGGCCGGCCCCTGCCCGAGTCGGTCGCCGCCGAACTGGCCGGCGTACTGGGCCTGGATCACCCCGACGACGTCGACATGCACCGAGCGCTGGTCGATCTCGGGCTGGATTCACTGCTCGCCCTCGACCTGCGCAAGCGACTGGCCCGGGCCACCGGGCGGCGGGTGGCGCTCGGCCCGCTGCTGGCCGGCATCAGCGGGGCCCAACTGGTGGCCGCCCTGGGCGACGACACGGCGCATCCGGCATCGGAAAGGACTGTTCTCTCCCATGACTGACATCGCCGACCCGGAACTGCGGCTGCAACTGCTGCGTCGCCGGCTGGCCGAGCGCGGCCTGACCACCGACCAGGGACCGGCCGACCGGCCGGCGGCCGCGCCGGCGATGAGCGACGGGCAGCGCCGGATGTGGTTCGTGCAGGCCCTCGACCCGGACGGCACCGTCGCCAACATCTCGGTGTCCTACCGGCTGACCGGGCCGCTGGACGCCGCCCGGCTACGCCGGGCGCTGACCGCGGTCGCCGCCCGGCACCCGGTGCTGCGCACCACCTTCGGCGTCGACGACACCGGCGAACCGCAACCGGTCGTCGGCGCCGTCGATCAGGTGCAGCCCGCCTTCACCGAACACGACCTCACCGACCTCGGCGAGCAGGCACGCGGGCTGCGGCTGGAGGTGCTCGCCCAGCGCGAGTTCGCCACCCCGTTCCGGCTGGAATCGGATGCACCGCTGCGGATCACGCTGATCCGCACCGCCTCCGACGAGCATGTGCTGCTGCTGGTGGCCCACCACATCGCCTGGGACGACGACTCGTGGCAGGTGTTCTTCGACGACCTCACCGCCGCCTACACCAACCCCGAGACGTTCGCCGAACAGCCGCAGTCGCAACCCAACCCGGCGCCGTGCGGCGATGATGGCGACCTGGACTACTGGCGCACCCTGCTGGCCGACCCGCCCGACCCGCTGGAGCTGCCCGGACCGCACGGCTCGGCGATCCCGCAATCGCTGCGGGCCGGACTGTGCACGGTGGCGGTGGGGCCCGAGCTGATGAACGGCGTCACCGAACTGGCCCGCCGGCACGGCGCCACCGGATACATGGTGGTCGCGGCCGGGCTGTCGGCGCTGATCTACCGCTACACCGGGACCGGCGACTTCCTGATCGCATCCCCGGTGCTCAACCGCACCGCCGGAACCGAGGGCGCCATCGGCTACTTCGGCAACACCGTGGTGCTGCGGGCCCGGGTCGGCGCCGCCGACCGGTTCACCGAGCTGCTGGAGCGCACCCGCGACACCGCCCTGGGCGCCTTCGCCCACCAGGGCATCAGCCTGGACGCGGTGGTCCGTGAACTCAACCCGGACCGCCGGCACGGCGGGGTGGAGCGGCTGGCGCGCTTGAGTTTCGGGTTCCGCGCGGCCGCCGACGACGGCTTCCACCCGGCCGGGGTGCGCTGCCGGCGGGCCGGCTACCGCGGCAAGACCGCCCAACTGGCGCTGGGCATCATGGTCGAGGCCGACGGCGACGGCGCGCTGATCGAAGCCGAATACCTGCTCGACGTGCTCGACGAAGCCCTGGTCGCCCAGCTGCTGCGGCACCTGGTGCAGCTGCTGG
>NZ_JBYCLB010000157.1:0-3466 GCF_057473705.1 Mycobacterium sp. TH-M15
GGCGACGGTGTCCAGCACGAACACCGTGGTGAACCCGGCAACAAACAGCGCCGCAGACCCCGCCACCCGCCATCGGGCGGCGGGTGGGGCTTTGATCGCGCCCGACCCTGGGAGCGCCTCTTCGTCAGAGACACCGTCGACCCCGACGACCGCCGCCAGATACGACAGGTAGCCAGGCACCAGCGGCACCACACACGGCGAGGCGAACGACACCAGCCCCGCCAGCACACACACCCCTAGTGCCACCAGCAGCGGTCCCGCGGCGGCAATCTCGGTGAAGCCGGTCATTGACCGGCTTCCTGGGCCAGCCGCGCCACCACGGGTTGCAAATCCCCGGCGAGCAATTCCCGCAGAAATACCGCCGCGACCCGGTGCTGACGGTCCAGCACCAACGTGGATGGGATCACGGTGGTCGGGTATTTGCCGCCGAAAGCAATCAGGGTCCGCATCGCCGGGTCATAGATCGACGGGAACGTGACATGGCGGTCGTTGACGAAATCCTGAGCCGCCTGGCGGTTGTTATCGCGGACATCGATGCCTAGAAAAGACACCGAGGACACTCCGGATCTCCGCGTGGCGTCATAGACCTGCTGCAATTGGGTCACCTCGGCCCGGCAAGGCCCGCACCATTGGCCCCACACGTTGATGACGACGACCTGGCCCGCAAAGGGTTCCGCGTCCAGCGACAGCGTGCGCGCCGGATCCATCAGGTCCGGCCCGGAAAGCGGCCCCGGGCGGCCGCGGCTCGCGGGCGGATCGTAGAAGATGTCGGTCTTGCCGCCGGGCGAAACGAATTCGAAGGTGCCGCCGTGGACTACCGCATCGCGACCCGAACAGCCCGCGAGCAGCGTCACCAACACTGCCCCGACGATCGCCAGCCGCCAGATGGTCATGGCGCCACTCCTCCGCATCGCTTCGCTCTGCATCGTCACCGGCGCGATCAAGTGCCCGCCGGCTGGGAATACTGCACGTCGACCAGCCGGTCGCCGTCGTAGACGAAGGTGGTCACCGAGCCCAACGCGCAGTCTCGGCGCCGCGGATCGTGCCAGAGCCGCTTGCCGGTCAGGTGTAGCCGCAGCGTCCACACCGGCAGTTGATGGCTGACGCACACCACCTCATGGCCGGCGCCGCGGGCGCGTGCCTTCTCCATCGCGGTCGTCATCCGGGCCGCGATCTCGACGTAGGACTCCCCCCACGACGGGGTGAACGGGTTACGCAGCTGCCACCACACCCGCGGGTCCCGCCAAGCGCCGTCTCCGGGGCCGACGCGCCGCCCCTCGAAGAAATTGACCGATTCGATCAGATCGGGGTCGGTGTCCACGGGCAGGTTGTGTTTCTCGGCGATGGGCGCCGCGGTCTCCTGCGCCCGCTGCAGCGGGGAGGCGATTACCGCGACGACATCACGATCGGCTAGTGCGGCGGCGACCGCGGCCGCTTGCGCTCTGCCCGTCTCAGACAGGCCGAATCCGGCGAGCCGGCCGTAGAGGATTCCTGTGGGGTTGTCCACCTCGCCGTGACGCACCACGTGAACCCGGGTTTGCTCGGCCATCAGGACTTCCGCTTTCGGGCGGCGGCTGCGGCCGCGGCAGGCAGCGCATCAGCGATACGCCCGAACGCGTCGTCGTCGAGAGCAGCCGAGACGAACCACGCTTCGAACGCACTGCACGGCGGGTAGACGCCCGCGTCGAGCAGGGCATGAAAGAACGCTGGATAACGCCAGATCTGACTGTTGCGGGCAGACGCAAAGTCGGTCACCGCCGTTTCGGAGAAGAACACGCTGAACATATTTCCGGCCCGCGGAATCTGGTGTGGCACACCGGCATCCGTGAGCGCCTCGGACAACAGCGTAACTAACCGGTCGGCATTGCTATCCAGTGCGGCATAGACCGCGTCGTCGGCGGCCCGCAACGTTGCCAATCCGGCGGCCCTCGCCACCGGGTTACCCGACAGCGTCCCGGCCTGATACACCGGCCCCAGCGGCGCCAGCCGCTGCATCACCTCGGCGCGCCCGCCGAACGCAGCGGCCGGCATTCCGCCGCTCATGACCTTGCCGAAGGTAAACAGGTCAGCGGCGACCGGATCGAGTCCGTACCAACCACTTTGGCTGACCCGGAAACCGGTCATCACCTCGTCGAGGATCAGTAGCGCACCGTGCTCGGCGGTGATCGCGCGCAGCGCCGCGTTGTAGCCGGGTGCCGGTGGGACGACTCCCATATTGCCGGGACTGGCTTCGGTGATCACCCCGGCGATCTGGTCCCCCCACTGGGCGAACGTCTGCCGAACGGCATCGATGTCGTTGTAGGGCAACACAATTGTGTCAGCCGCGGCGGCGCCGGTAACCCCCGGCGAGGACGGCAGGCCCAGCGTCGCCACCCCAGAGCCCGCGTCAGCCAGCAGCGCGTCCACATGGCCGTGATAGCAGCCGGAGAACTTGATGATCTTGGCCCGGCCGGTGAATCCGCGGGCCAACCGGACCGCGCTCATGGTGGCTTCGGTGCCGGAGTTCACCAGCCGTATCCGCTCGACGGGCGCCACCCGCCCGATGATCTCGGCGGCCAGCTGCGTCTCCGCCGGCGTCGGCGCCCCGAACGACAACCCGGAGGCGGCGGCCGTGGCGACGGCGTCGACCACGGCGGGATGCGCATGGCCGAGGATCATCGGCCCCCACGAGCAGACCAGGTCGACGTAGCGGTTACCGTCGGCGTCGGTGAGCCAGCAGCCGCGCGCTTCGGTGATGAAGCGCGGGGTGCCGCCGACCGCCGAGAAGGCGCGTACCGGGGAATTCACCCCACCGGGAATGACGGCGCAGGCATCCTCGAACAGCTGCGCCGAGATGCTGACGGCTGGGCCGGCCGGTGCGGTTGCCTGGTCAGTACTGGCCATGACGACCAGTGTTCCAGCCTCCGCGACTCGTTGAACTACAGGGTGTAAGACTTGAGGTCGACCCAAGCCGACGAGTTGGATAACGGCATGCAACTACCCCAATGGCTCGCCCGGTTTAACCGGCACGTCACCAACCCCATTCAGCGGCTGTGGGCTGGCTGGTTACCCCTGCACGGCATTCTCGAGCACGTCGGGCGGCGATCCGGCAAGGCTTACCGCACACCGTTGGTGGTGTTTCGCGCCGACGTCAATGGGCAACCCGGGTTTGCGATCCTGCTGACTTACGGCCCCGACCGGGACTGGTTGAAGAACCTCACCGCCGCAGGAGGCGGGCGGATGCGCCGCAGCGGCAAGAACTACGGCGTCACCGACCCCCAGGTCGTCACGAAAGCCGAAGCGGCCCAGCACGTGCGCACCGGCCGGTGGTTTTTCGCCAGGCTGCCGTTTGAGCAGGCGGTGCTGCTCACTCGAACGGTGTGAGGGTCAACTCACGCGGTGGCCGAATTTTCAATCCCGGCAGCCCAGCTGATCAACAAAACCAACCGGCGCAGGCCCGGAATGCGCAGCCATCTTCATCGTTGCC
>NZ_JBYCLB010000158.1:0-3504 GCF_057473705.1 Mycobacterium sp. TH-M15
CAGCTGACCGAGGAGCGGCGCAAGGAACTGGTCAAGCAGGCCAAGGCCAAAGGCGAGGACGCCCGGGTGTCGGTGCGCAACATCCGCCGCAAGGCGATGGAGGAGCTGCACCGGATCCGCAAGGACGGCGAGGCCGGCGAGGACGAGGTCGGCCGCGCGGAGAAGGATCTGGAGAAGGCCACGCAGCAGTACACCAGCCAGATCGACGACCTGGTCAAGCACAAGGAAAGTGAGTTGCTGGAGGTCTAGGCGACCGATCGGCAACGAATTCCCATGGCAGGCAACGGTACAGGCGTAGCGGTCCAGAACGGCGCCACGGAGTCGCGGGCCGGGCGCAACCTTCCGGCGGCGATCACCGTCGGGCTGTTGCTGGCCGCGATGCTGATCTTGAGCCTGGTGTTCAAGCCGTTCCTGTGGGTGGTGGAGCTGGCGGTGGCCACCCCGATCGCCACCCACGAGGTGGTGCGCCGGCTGCGCGAGGATGGCTACGACGTGCCGTTCGTCCCGCTGCTGATCGGCGGGCAGGCGATGACCTGGCTGGCCTGGCTGTCCGGGGTGACCGGAGTGCTGGCGGCATTCGGCGGCACCGTCGTGGTCTGCATGATCTGGCGGCTGCTCGACCAGGGGCTGACCCACACCCCGGTGAACTATCTGCGGGACATGTCGGCCACCCTGATGATCGCCGTCTGGATCCCGCTGTTCATGGCCTTCGGGGTGCTGCTGGTCTGTGAGACCGGCGGGCTGCACGCGCAGCTGCGCAACGGGTGGGCGTTCTGCCTGCTGTTCACCGTGGTGCTCTCCGACGTCGGCGGCTACGCGGCCGGGGTGCTGTTCGGCAGACACCCGATGGTTCCGGCGATCAGCCCGAAGAAATCCTGGGAGGGGCTGGCCGGCTCGCTGGCGCTCGGGCTCACCGGCGGCGTGGTGGCGGTGTTGGTCTTCCTGCACGAGGCGTGGTGGGTCGGGCTGCCGCTGGGCTTGCTGCTGGTGCTCACCGGAATCTTCGGCGACCTGGTCGAATCGCAGATCAAACGCGACCTCGGCATCAAGGACATGGGCCGCTCGCTGCCCGGCCACGGCGGGATGATGGACCGGCTGGACGGGCTGCTGCCGGCGGCCACGGTGACCTGGATCGTGCTGACCGCGCTGCTCTGAGGTCAGCCCGGGCGTCGTGCGCCGGTCATACTGGGAACCAATCGTGAAACCACAGCTGGTGTTCTCCGCGCCGCGCCGGGCCCTGCCGCCGCGGCATCTGGCCGACCTCGACGCGGCCGGTCGGGTGGCGGCGGTCGCCGAGCTCGGACTGCCGTCGTTCCGCGCCAACCAGCTGGCCCACCAGTACTACGGCCGGCTGATCAACGACCCGCAGCAGATGACCGATCTGCCGGCCGCGGTGCGCGGATCGGTGGCCGATGCCCTGTTCCCGGCGCTGCTGACCGCGGCCGGCGAGATCGAATGCGACGCCGGTCAGACCCGCAAGACGCTGTGGCGGGCGCGGGATCACACCAGCTTCGAGTCGGTGCTGATGCGTTACCCGAAACGCAACACGGTGTGCATCTCCTCGCAGGCGGGCTGCGGGATGGCCTGCCCGTTCTGCGCCACCGGGCAGCAGGGCCTGACCCGCAACCTGTCCACCGCCGAAATCGTCGAACAGGTGCGGGCCGCGGCCGTCGAGCTACGGGACCGCGGCCCCGCCGGCTCCGGGGGCCGGCTGTCCAACGTGGTGTTCATGGGGATGGGCGAGCCGCTGGCCAACTATGTGCGGGTGGTCGACGCGGTGCGCCGGATCACCGCACCGGCGCCGGACGGATTCGGTATCTCAGCCCGGGCGGTGACCGTCTCGACCGTCGGCCTGGCCCCGGCGATCCGCAAGCTCGCCGACGAGCAGCTGGGGGTGACGCTGGCGCTGTCGCTGCACACCCCCGACGACGAGTTGCGTGACACGCTGGTCCCGGTGAACAACCGGTGGAAGGTCGCCGAGGCGCTGGACGCCGCGCGCTACTACGCCGACACCACCGGGCGGCGGGTCTCGATCGAGTACGCGCTGATCCGCGACGTCAACGACCAGCCGTGGCGGGCCGACCTGCTCGGCGCGTTGCTGCACCGCAAGCTCGGGGCGTTGGTGCACGTCAACCTGATCCCGCTGAACCCGACGCCGGACAGCGACTGGGACGCAAGTCCCAAACCGGTCGAGCGGGAGTTCGTCCGCCGGGTCCGCGGGCAGGGGGTGTCCTGCACGGTCCGGGACACCCGCGGGCGAGAGATTGCAGCCGCCTGCGGCCAGCTGGCGGCCGGAGGCCGGTAGCGGGAGCGCGGGCGAATTGGGCACGGCCTGCGGCCGGCTGGCGGCCGGAGGCCGGTAGCGGGAGCGCGGGCGAATTGGGCGCGGCCTGCGGCCGGCTGGCGGCCGGAGGCCGGTAGTTAGCGCAGCGAGCCGCGCCGGCGGCCCCGCACGTCGCGAACGACCACGAACAGCACCAGCGCAGCGAACCCGATCAGGAAGATGTCCTCGACGTGGCCGACGTGGTTGCCGCGCAGCATCAACAGCAGAAACGCGAAGATCCCCAGCCCGGTGATGTGCCAGGTCCGGTGGTTGATCCGGCTCCAGCCCCATGCCGCGGACGGCACCTCGGCGCTGGTGTTACGGTCCACCTCGGTACCGGCCACTTCGACTCCTCTGCTCGTGGGTGACTGCCGAACATTCTGGCATACACCCGGTCAGTCGATTTGGAATGTCCGGTAGGCGGCCCGGCCGATTATCTCGGCGAGACCGGCCGGTGTCCAGTGTTGGTCGGTGCCGAGCAGCAGACGTGCCGCCCCTTCGCAGATCGAGAGGAAAACCTCGGTGAGCGCGGTCAGGGTGCGATCGGTGTCATCCGAACCCGCCGGCAGCAGCGGGCGCATCACCGCGCTCACCCGGGCGGCGAGTTGGGCCCGGCCGCGGGCGACGGCGGCGGCCAGCACCGGGTCCTGGCCGGCGGCGAAGATGATCCGCCAGGACGTGGGACGCTCGCGGACGACGGCGAGGAATACCTGGAAACCCGCGACGAATCGCTCCTCGACATCGTCGGCCCCGCGTGGCGGGAGCGCGGCCAGCAGCCGGGTCAGCATCACGTCGGTCTCCCGATCGAGCAGCGCGGCCAGGATCTCGCCTCGGCCGCCGTAGCAGGCGTACACCACCGGCCGGGTAACCCCCATCCGCTCGGCGATGGCCGCGATCGTCACGCCGGCCACCCCGTGTTCGGCGGTGATGTCCAGCGCGACGTCGAGCACCTGGGGCCGACGCCGCTCAGGGCCCAGGTGCTCGGCGCGGCTGCGGGTGATGTCCTCGATCTGCACCGTCAAAGCGTAGGTCAGCGCAGGGCGACGTCGGCGATGATCAGCACCGGCCAGGCGATGATCTCCCCGAGGACGGAGAACAGCTTGTCCAAGCCGTGGGTGTCGGCGAGATGGTCGACGTGGCGGTAGGCCCAGAAGAGCCCGATCGCCAGATAACCGCCGAGC
>NZ_JBYCLB010000159.1:0-1742 GCF_057473705.1 Mycobacterium sp. TH-M15
GCCAGCGCCGCGACGGTGCTGCCGGTCACCGCCCAGACCCGGTCACCGGTGCTGGGCCGGGCCCGCTGCAGCGCAACGGTGCCGGCGGCGATCCCGACACCGGCGACCACCACCCCGATCACGCCGCCCGGCGCGAACGCCAGCGCGGCGGCGGCGAGCCCGGCCACCACCGAGACCGGCGCCCACCCCCGGCGCCCGGGATTCGGCGGCGCCGGGACGGCTGCGGACGGTTGGGGATGTGCCGGTTCGTCGTCGGAGTACGGGTAGGGATAGATCACCCGTTCCCCCTGGGGATCCGGTGGGCGCTGAGGATCCGGAACGAGGCCGTCGCGAGCCGGGCCGCGGGGCCGAACCTGAACATCTCCTGGTCTTCGGTCGACCGGCCGGCCAGCAGGACGTGGGCGACGGCGCTGTCGACCTGGGTGCCCCCGGCGTCGAAAGCCGCCACGGCGACCTCGAACTCGGCCGTTCTGCCGGTCTTGTTCCGGAACGTCACCGGTAACCGTCCCCGTTTGCTCTTCGGTTTGACGCCGCCGAACTCACCGACGGTCACCTCGAGTTCGTGTCGCAGCACCGCGTCGGTGGTGTCGTCGGCCGAGCCGCCGCCCGCCACGCCGCCCGCCGGGGTCGGATGGATCAGCACCAGCGCCACGCCGACCCCGATCGCCAACGCCGACAACGTGACTCCCGACGACGCGGGCACGGTCCGGGCCGCGGCCCGCCGAGCGGCGATGACGCCGACGACGCCGGTGCCGATACCGGCCACCCCGCCCGCGATGCCGGCCAGCCCGCCCGGGAACCGGACGAAGACCGCCAGCAGGCTGAGCAACCCCACCACCGGGGCCACCATCGACCACGCCGGCCCGGGTGGCCGAGCTCGAGGCGGCACCGGCCGGTACCGGCCGCCCAACCCGGTCACGGCTGCTCCGGGAGGTCGCTGCTCGCCGCGAGCACGGTGAACGTCGCGCTCGTCAACCGCTGCGCCGTCTCCGGCGACATCGACAAGCTCGCGGCATCGGCCGCATTGACCGCCCGGGTGGCGTTGCCGTCCAGGGTCGCGTAGATCTGGAACGTGCCGATCTGGACGCGTTCGCTTTCCAGGCCGGCGATCGTGACGGAGAACCGCCGGGGTGCGGCCAGCTTGTTGGTCAGGTTCACGATCAGGCGCGGCTGCAGCGACGGCTGCAATATTCTGCTCGCCGGGCCCTGGGTGTAGCTGAACGTCCCGATCTGTACGTCGAGTTCGCTGCGCAGCACCGTCGCGGTGTCCTCGGTGGCCGCCCCGAGCCCGTACCCGCGCAGCCGGGGGTAGCCGAAGGCCAGCGCGCCGGCGGTGGCGACCGCCAGCACCGACACCACGATTCCCGACACGGACAGCACCGAGCGGCTCCCCGGCCGGCGCAGCAGGATTCCGGCGGTCCCCGCCGCGACACCGAATCCGCCTGCGGCGGCGCCGATCAGCCCGACGAAGTGCGGTGCGGAGGCCAGCAGCAGGCCGGTGGCGCCGACCGCCAGCGACACCGCCGGCCAGGTCTGCTGTGCGAGGGACGGCGTCATCACGGCACCGGCCGGCTGGTGGCATCGATGATCCGGAAGGTGGACGCCTCCAGTCGTTCCGCGGCATCGGTGTCGGCGACGTAGATCGGCATCGCCGCGGCCTGGCGTGCTTTAGGCGCCAGCACCGCGCCGTACCCCTGGCCTAGCAGTTGGAGACGGCCGAGATGGAACGCGGCGATCACGAC
>NZ_JBYCLB010000160.1:0-2434 GCF_057473705.1 Mycobacterium sp. TH-M15
CAGCCCCGCACCGCCGTCGACGACCTCACCTGGCGGTGCGGCCCGCACCATGCACTGATCACCAGCGGTGGCTGGCGAACCCGACGACGCGCAAACGGCACCGTCGAAACCATCCCGCCGGCGCATCTGGACCACGGCCATCCCCGGGTGAATCACCACCATCATCCGGAGAAGCTGCTGCAGGACAGCGGCGACGAGTACGACGACGACGAAGGCGGGTAATCCCTACCCTTGTCAGCGATGACCGGCACCCGCACCCCGCGACCATGGTGTACTCGATCGACGCCACCACCTTGGGCCGGGACGGTGGGATATCAAGACCGTGGCGAGTGCCAGACGGAGCCGGGCTGGCGCCAGGCTCCGTTCACGTTGACCAAGACCGGGTAGCGATATCGTTTCCCCATGCGGCTGCTGGTCACCGGCGGTGCCGGGTTCATCGGCGCCAACTTCGTGCGCCGCACGCTGGCCGAGCGCCCCGACACGGCGCTGACCGTGCTGGACGCGCTGTCCTACGCCGGCAGCCGGGAGGCGCTGGCCGGCGTCGACGACGACATCCGGCTGGTCCGAGGCGATGTCACCGACACCGGGTTGGTGGCGCAGCTGGTCGCCGAGCTGGATCCGGCATCCGACGCGGTGCTGCACTTCGCCGCCGAGACCCACGTCGACAACGCGCTGGCCGACCCGGAGCCGTTCCTGCGGGCCAACGTCGTCGGCACGTTCACGGTGCTGGAGGCGGTTCGCCGGTACGGTGTCCGGCTGCATCACGTCTCCACCGACGAGGTCTACGGCGACCTGGCGCCCGACGACCCGAACCGGTTCACCGAGGCCACCGCCTACAACCCGTCCAGCCCCTACTCGGCCACCAAGGCCGCCGCCGACCTGCTGGTGAAGGCGTGGGTCCGCTCGTACGGCGTCCGGGCGACGATCTCGAACTGCTCCAACAACTACGGCCCGTACCAGCATGTGGAGAAGTTCATCCCTCGTCAGATCACCAACCTGCTGACCGGCCGGCGGGCCAAGCTGTACGGCAACGGGACCAACGTGCGCGACTGGATCCACGTCGACGACCACAACACCGCGGTCCGGCAGATCCTGGAGCGCGGCCGGATCGGCCGCACCTACCTGATCGGCGCCGACGGCGAACGCGACAACCTGGGCGTGCTGCGGCTGATCCTGCGGCTGATGGACCACGACCCCGACGACTTCGACCAGGTCGCCGACCGGGCGGGCCACGACCTGCGGTACGCGATCGACCCGTCGGCGCTTCGTGACGAGCTGGGCTGGAAAGCCGAGCACACCGACTTCGAGGCCGGCCTCGCCGACACCATCATCTGGTACCGGGAGAACGAATCGTGGTGGGCGCCACTGAAAGACGCCGCCGAAGCCCGCTACGCCGAACAGGGCCAGTGAGATGACGATACGACCGCTCGCCATCCCGGGCGCCTGGGAGATCACCCCGCAGCAGCACCGCGACACCCGCGGGCTGTTCTTCGAATGGTTCACCGACCGGCAGTTCACCGGGTTAGCCGGCCAGCGCTTCGACCTGGCCCAGGCCAACTGCTCGGTGTCGGCGGCCGGGGTGCTGCGCGGGCTGCACTTCGCGCAGCTCCCGCCCGGGCAGGCCAAATACGTCACCTGCGTGGCCGGGTCGGTCTTCGACGTGGTGGTCGACATCCGGGTGGGCTCTCCGACGTTCGGCCGCTGGGACGGCGTGCTGCTGGACGGGCATGATCGCCGGTCGGTGTACATCGCCGCGGGGCTGGCGCACGGCTTCCTGGCGTTGCAGGACGACTCGACGGTGATCTACCTCTGCTCAGCCGAGTACAACCCGCCGCGTGAGCACGCGATCGCGGCCCTCGACCCGGCGATCGGCATCCACTGGCCGCTGCCGGCCAGCGAACTGATCCGATCCGATCGAGACGCCGCGGCGCCGACCGTCGCCGAGGTCCGCGCCTCCGGTCTACTGCCCGTCTGGGACCCGGATTGCCGGTAACGGCGGCGGTGGACCGCCCCCGACGACCGGTGGGCACGCGGCCGTGGAACCCCTATAGTGCCGCTCGACGGCCGCTGGCCCGCTGTCCGGATTGATATCCGTACCAGGTGCGACGCCCGACCCGACCACCGGCCCGAGTGAACGTGAAAGTGCTGGTAGCAGCGTTACCGGCGTTGCGGTGCGGGACATCGTCACGACGTGACGTGAGCAGCGTCACAGCCGATTTTGCGGAGTTCGCCGCCCCGTCGCATTACGGTTCGATAACGTACGAATAACTAGTTGATAACCTTGATTCGTAAACGATTTGTGGATTGACGAGTGGACGTGAGAGCCGGCAGCAGCCGAAGCCATGGAGACGCCCACCGAGCCATAGCAAAGCGACCAGACAACCGGCAAACCGGTCCGCGTGTCGTTCGTGGACCCTCGACCCGGCAGGTAGGT
>NZ_JBYCLB010000161.1:0-2587 GCF_057473705.1 Mycobacterium sp. TH-M15
CCTGCAGGCCCGGGTGGACCTGCTGGCCCACGGGCTGGCCGGGATCGCCGCGGCCGGCCGGCTGGACCTGCGCGCCGCCGCGGCGGTGAAGGTCACCGCCGCCCGGCTCGGCGAGGAGGTACTCGGCGAATGCATGCACATCTTCGGCGGTTCGGGCTACCTGGTCGACGAGACGCCGCTGGGCCGCTGGTGGCGGGATATGAAGCTGGCCCGGGTGGGCGGCGGCACCGACGAGGTGCTCTGGGAGCTGGTGGCCGCCGGGATGCGGCCCGACCACGACGGCTACGCCGAGCTGTTCGGCGCCGCCGACTGACCCGGGTCCGGCTCGGGGCGGGCCAGCGCATACAGCGCCATCCGCCGGTTGGCCATGTCGTGCTCGCCGAGGAAGACGCAGCCGGCGAACTCGCAGAGCCGCCGCGCGGCGACGTTGCGGTGGTCGGGGTCGAACATCACCCGCCGGCAGTCCGGCTCCCGGGCGAACAGGCTGGCCACCAGCCGGGGCAGCAGCAGCGGGCCGATCCCCCGGTTGACGACCGCCAGGTCGGCGATCGCCGCGTGCAGCCCCAGGTCGTGCGGGTCGGCATCATAGCAACCGGCGATCGAGTCCTTGGCCGCCCGGTAGACCTCGACGTAGCCGTGGTCGATGCCACGCAGGCTGACCAGAAACGGTCGGGAGTAGGCCCCGGCCAACTGGGCGCGCAGGTAGCGGTGCCAACGCCCAACCGGCCAGTCCGACTCCCATGCCCGGACCAGATGCGGCCGGTTCATCCACTCGGCGATCGTCGCCGCGTCGCGGTCCGGCTGCACCGGCCGGATGCCGAACGGCGCGGCCAGCTGCGGCGCCGGCGGCGCCGGTACGGCGCGGACCTGCCCGGCCAGGCCGTCGGTGATTTCCCGGTGCAGGACCGGTGCGGCGTCAGTCATGTCGGCCAGCGAGCCTACCGGAGTGAGGGTGCACTAACCTATCCGGCCGCACCCCGCGCCGACATGAGAAACGACACATTTTTTAGGTTAGGCAACCCTTTGTAAATCGGGCGGGACGGGGGTAACTTGTGTTGCACCGAAGACGGCCCCAGGTCGCTCACGCGCACCGCGCAACAAAAGTTAAGGAGATCCGACCGTGCAGCTCACCGCCGAATCGAATGCCGCAGGCCCCGAGACCGCGGGCCTGCGCCCGGCGAACCGGCTCGGCCGGGTGGCGGTCGCCGGCCTCGCGATGGCAGGCGCCGGGTTGCTGGCGGCCGGCCCGACCGCCCCGGCGGCCGCTCGGCTCCAGCACCGCGCGGTGCAGCTGGTCGCCGGCGCCGGCCTGGACTGGTCCGACGTGCTCACCACCGCCGAGCAGAATCTCGACACCCTGCAGCACGAGTTCGCGGCGCAACCGTTCGCGGCGCTGACCCAGATCGGCGACAACGTGCGGGATTACGCCCAGCTGGTCATCGGCATGGACGACGTGCCGATCGGTTTTGACGCCGACGGTTCGGTCAAGACCATCACCTCCGGGTTCGCCGGACTCGTCGCGGGGTGGGACCAGATGCTCCACGGTTTCACCCACCCCGACGTACCGGGCCTGCTCGACCTGCCGCAGGCGGTGCTGACCAGCCTGCAGGACGGCGACCCGGTGCACGCGTTCAGCGATGTCGAGGTCTTGTTCCTGGACAGCCTGGCGGCCATGATCAAGCCGCTGGCCCCGATCGCCACCATCCCCGAGATGATGCTGCAGAACGTCACCAGCGTGGCGACCGACCTGTTCGGTCCGATGGGCCTGTACGACGTCGTCAAGGCCGTCGACAAGGCGTTCACCGAGCCGCTGCTCGGTGTCGGCTTCGAGTTCTCGGACGTCCTCGACCACGTCCAGGCCGATCTGGCCGGCGGCAACAGCCAGGGCGCGCTCGTCGCCCTCGCCGACGCACCCGCCCACCTGGCCGACGCCCTGCTCAACGGCTACCAGGCGCCCGGCAGCGACCAGCCGTTCATCGGCCTGCTCAGCGCCGGCGGAACGTTGGACAGCCTGCTGGTCACCTGGCCCCGGGAGATCGCCGACGCGCTGACCGTGGGGACGGCCGACCTGCAGGGCCTCAGCCCGGCCGCCGACGTAGCCGCCGTCCCGGGAGGCGACGTCCCGGATCTGGCCGCCCTGTTCGACCCCGGAGCCCCCAGCGACATGCTCAGCGCCCTGGCGTCGGCGCTGTGAGCCGGCCGCCGACGCGGTTGACCATCGGTAAGGCAACCCTTAGTTTGTCACGGTGGCTTGTCGAGTGGGAGATGCCGTGCGAGCGCGGCGCCGGCGCATCCGGGGCGGAGACCGGCCCGTGAGACGGGATCGTTGATGGCGCGCGGGCTGCAGGGCGCGGTGCTGCGCGGCCTGGGCGCGCGGGACCACACCGCGACCGTGCTGGAGGTGGTGCGGATCGCGCCGCACTTCGTGCGGATACGGATGGTGTCGCCGACGCTGTTCGAGGACGCGGCCGTCGAGCCCACCGCGTGGCTGCGGTTCTGGTTCCCGGACCCGGACGGGTCCGGGACCGAATTCCAGCGCGCCTACACCCTCTCCGAGGGCGACCCGGCCACCGGCCGGTTCGCCGTC
>NZ_JBYCLB010000162.1:0-1518 GCF_057473705.1 Mycobacterium sp. TH-M15
AGGCCGGCATCCTGCTGCGCGCGGTGTGGCTGCGCCCGGCGGCGACCGGCGGGGTGCTGCTGCTGGCCGGGCACGTGCTGGCGCTGGACCCGGTGTCGTGGCGGGTGGTCCTCGGCGACCTGGACGCCGGCCTGGCCGGGGCCGCCATCCCGCCGGAACGCAGCGGCCACCGCCGCTGGTCCGCCGCGCTGACCGCCCGGGCGCAGACCCTGGACACGGCTGGGTTCTGGGCCGCCCAGCTGGCCGGCGCAGACCCGGAGTTGGGTGCGCGCCGGGTGCGTCCGGAGCGCGACCGGGCCGGTGACCTGACCGTGTCGACGGCGTTCGCCGATGCCGAAACCACCGCCGCCCTGCTGGATTCGGGTCTGCCGGTCCACGACGTTCTGGTCGCCGCGGCCGCGCGGATGGTCACCGCCTGGCGGGTTCGCCGTGGCCAGCCCACCCCGGCGCCGCTGCTGGCGCTGGAGACCCACGGCCGGGCCGAGGAGGTCGTCGCCGGGGTCGACACCGCCGACATCGCCGGACTGCTCAGCGCCATCTACCCGCTGCGGGTCGTCTCCGCCGACCCGGTCGGGGTGGGCCGCGCGCTGGCCGACGTCCCGGGACACGGCATCGACTTCGGGCTGCTGGCCTACCTGCGTGACGACACGGGCGCCGCGCTGCGCCGGTATCCCGGGCCGCAGCTGCTGCTGAACTACCTGGGCCGCGGCGATGTGCCGGGCGCCGGCCCGGCGGTGGCCCCCGACCTGCTCGCCGGGCTGCCGGCGGTGCCCGAACCCGACCAGGCGGTCCGCCACGAGCTGGGCATCTTCGCCGTGCTGCTCACCGTCGACGGCGAGCCGCGACTGGCAACCCAGTGGCGCGCCCTGTCTGAGGTGCTCGACGGCGCCGACGTCGCTGTGCTGCAACAGCTCTTCGTCGACGCGCTGGGAGAGCTGCGGTGACGGCCGAACTGGCGGTGGTGGGCGCCGGAGCCAAGGCCGTCGCGCTGGCCGCCAAAGCGGCGGTGCTGCACGACATGGGCGTCGATGCGCCGCGGATCGTGGCGGTGGAGCGCACCGCGGTGGCCGCCAACTGGCGGGCCGCCGGTGGCTGGACCGACGGCGCCCACCGGTTGGGCACCAGCCCGGAGAAAGACGTCGGCTTTCCGTACCGCTCGGCGCTGGTGGCGGGCCGCAACGCCGAGCTCGATGAGCGGATGGCCCGGTACAGCTGGCAGGCCTACCTGATCGCGACCGGCCAGTTCGCCGAGTGGATCGACCGGGGCCGGCCGGCTCCGACCCACGACCGGTGGGGCCAGTACCTGCACTGGGTCGCCGGCGCGGTCGGGATGACGGTGGTGACCGGAGAGGTCGACCGGATCGCGGTCGACGGAGCCCGGTGGGCGGTGCGCGCCGGGCAGGTCACCGTCTCCGCCGACGCGGTGATGATCACCGGGCCGGGTCAGGCGGAGAAGTCGATCCTGCCCGGAAATCCGCGGGTGCTCTCCATCGCCGGGTTCTGGCGCCGGGCGGCCGG
>NZ_JBYCLB010000163.1:0-3644 GCF_057473705.1 Mycobacterium sp. TH-M15
CCGACGTGAAGATCTTCCTCACCGCGACCGCCGAGACCCGCGCCCGGCGGCGCAACGAGCAGAACGTCGCCGCCGGCCTGGCCGACGACTACCCGGCCGTGCTGGACGATGTCCGTCGCCGCGACCGGCTGGACTCGACCCGGGCGACGTCGCCGCTGCGACCGGCCGACGACGCGGTGCTGGTGGACACCAGCGAGATGACCGAGGCCGAGGTCATCGCCCACCTGCGGCGACTGGTCACCGAGCGCACCGGGGTGGTGAGATGAGCGACAGCGACTGCACCTGGTCCGACGAAAGCGACTGGCAGCTCGGCGAAGACGACGCAGGTTTCGCCGAGCCGGGCGAGGAGCACGGCCCGCCGCCGGTGGTGGCGGTGGTGGGCCGGCCGAACGTCGGCAAGTCCACCCTGGTCAACCGGATCCTGGGCCGCCGGGTCGCGGTGGTGCAGGACCTGCCCGGGGTGACCCGGGACCGGGTCAGCTACGACGCGCTGTGGACCGGGCACCGGTTCGTGGTGCAGGACACCGGCGGCTGGGAGCCGGACGCCAAGGGGCTGCAGCAGCTGGTCGCCGAGCAGGCGTCGGTGGCGATGCGCACCGCGGATGCGGTGATTTTGGTGGTGGACTCGGTGGTCGGGGCCACCGCCGGCGACGAGGTCGCCGCCCGCATCCTGCGCCGCTCCGGCAAGCCGGTCTTCCTGGCGGCCAACAAGGTTGACGGCGAGAAGGGCGAGGCCGACGCCGCGGCGCTGTGGTCGCTGGGGCTCGGTCAGCCGTATGCGGTGAGCGCGCTGCACGGCCGCGGGGTGGCCGATCTGCTCGACGAGGTGGTGGCCGCGCTGCCCGAGGTGGCCGAGTCCGCCGTCGGTGGTGGTGGTCCCCGCCGGGTGGCCTTGGTCGGCAAACCCAACGTCGGCAAGAGCTCGCTGCTGAACCGGCTGGCCGGCGACGAACGCTCGGTGGTGCACGACGTGGCCGGCACCACCGTCGACCCGGTGGACTCGCTGATCGAGATGGACGGCACCGTTTGGCGGTTGATCGACACCGCCGGGCTGCGCCGCAAGGTGGGCCAGGCCAGCGGGCACGAGTTCTACGCGTCGGTGCGCACCCACGGCGCGATCGACGCCGCCGAGGTGGTGGTGGTGCTGATCGACGCGTCGGTGCCGGTGACCGAGCAGGACCAGCGGGTGCTGTCGATGGTGATCGAGGCCGGCCGGGCGCTGGTGCTGGCGTTCAACAAGTGGGATCTGGTCGACGAGGACCGCCGGTACCTGCTGGACCGCGAGATCGACCGCGACCTGGCCCGGGTGGGCTGGGCGCAGCGGGTGAACATCTCGGCCAAGACCGGCCGGGCGGTGCAGAAGCTGACCCCGGCGTTGACGAGCGCGCTGGAATCGTGGGACACCCGGATCCCGACCGGGCCGCTGAACAGCTGGATCCGCGAGGTGGTCGCCGCCACCCCGCCGCCGGTGCGCCGCGGCCGCCAGCCACGCATCCTGTTCGCCACCCAGGCCACCGCCCGCCCGCCGACGTTCGTGCTGTTCACCACCGGTTTCCTGGAGGCCGGCTACCGGCGGTTCCTGGAGCGGCGGCTGCGCGAGACGTTCGGCTTCGCCGGCAGCCCGATCCGGATCAACGTGCGGGAGCGGGAGAAGCGCAAGCCGCGCTGACACTTCGGTAGGGTTGCCGCGGTGCCCGCCTCCGAGATGGTGTTGATCCTGCTGGCCGGGCTCGGCGCCGGCGCGATCAATTCGCTGGTCGGGTCCGGTACCCTGATCACCTTCCCCACCCTGGTGACGCTGGGCTTTGCGCCGGTGACCGCCACCATCTCCAACTCGGTCGGCCTGGTGGCCGGCGGCATCTCCGGCACCTGGGCCTACCGCCGGGAGCTGCGCGGCCAGGGGGGACCGGCTGCGCTGGCAGATTCCCGGGTCGCTGATCGGCGCGGTCTGCGGGGCGTGGCTGCTGCTGCACCTGCCCGAAGGGGTGTTCAACCGGGTGGTGCCGGCGCTGCTGGTCGGGGCGCTGGCCCTGGTGGTGGTCGGCCCGCGGATCCAGGCGGCGCAGCGGCACGCCGCGGCGACCGGTCTGATAACCGGCGAGCTGAGCCGGGGGCGGTTGGCGGCGCTGATCGCCGGCACCTTCGCGGTCGGCGTCTACGGCGGCTATTTCGCCGCCGCGCAAGGCATCGTGTTGATCGGGGTGATGGGCGTGCTGCTGGCCGAGTCGATGCAGCGGATGAACGCGGCGAAGAACCTGCTGGCGCTGGTGGTGAACCTGATCGCCGCGATCGCCTACACGCTGACCGCGTTCGACCGGATCAGCTGGCCGGCCGCCGGGCTGATCGCGGCCGGCTCCCTGGTCGGCGGGTTCCTGGGCGGCCACTACGGCCGGCGACTGTCGCCGAACGCGCTGCGGGCGGTGATCATCGTGATCGGGCTGATCGGGCTGTACTGTCTGCTGGCGGCGTAGCCGGTTCAGTCCAGTGCGTTCCGCACCCGCCCGCGCGCCCGGGTGAGCCGGGCGGCGGCCTCGGCGGCGTCGACGCCGGCCAGCAGCGCGACGATCGCGGTCTTGGCGTGACCGCCCGCGCCGGCCAGGGCGGCGGTCGCGGTCTGCTCGTCGACGTCGGCCGCGTCCCGGACGATCCGCACCGCGCGGCGGCGCAGCTTGTCGCTGGTCGCCCGCACGTCGACCATCCGCGGCCCGTACGCCTTGCCCAGCGCGATCATCACGCTGGTCGACAGCGTGTTGAGCACCACCTTCTGGGCTGTCCCGGCGGTGAGCCGGGTGGAGCCGGCGAGCACCTCGGGCCCGGTCGGCAGCTCGATCACCACGTCCGCACTCGCCTCGCTGCCGGCGTTGTTGACGATCGCGACGGTCAGCGCACCGGCCGCGCGGGCGTGCGCGAGCGCCCCGAGCACGTACGGGGTGCGGCCCGACGCGGTGATCCCGACCAGGGCGTCGGCGGCGGTCAGATCGGCCAGATCGGCGGGGTTCCAGGCGTCTTCGGCGCCCTCGATCGCCTCGGTGATCGCCGCCGGCCCGCCGGCGATGACGCCGCGCACCAGGTCGGTGCCGAACGTCGGCCGGCACTCGGCCGCGTCGAGCACACCGAGCCGCCCGGACGTCCCGGCGCCGGCGTAGATCAGCCGGCCCCCGCGCGCCAGCCGCGCGGCGATGGCCTCGGCGGCCGCCGCGATCCGGGGGACCGCCGCGGCCAGCGCGGCGTGCGCCTCGCTCTCGGCGGCGATCAGCAGCGCGACGACCTCGCCGATCGGCCGGGCGTCCAGGTCGTCCAGGCCGGGGCGGGTGGCCTCGGTGGCCAGCACGTCGAGCCGGTTCGGGGCTTCGATGGCCTGCACCCGGATCAGGTGCGGCTGGTGGATCTTCGTCAGGTGCAGCGCGCCGTCCAGTGCGTCGCCGACCGGTGGAACGAGTTCCAGTCGACTGCACAGGGTTTCGATTCCGGACAGGCCGCCGACGACCGCCACCGGGCCGTCGCCGACCGCGCCGGCGGTGGCGGCGAGGGCGGTGGCCGCTCGGTCGATGATCGCCGCCGCGACCCCGTCGTGCTCGGCGGCGAGCACGTCGGGTGCGAAGGAGGCGAGTTTTGCCGCGTCGGTGAGCTGGGCGGGCCAGGTC
>NZ_JBYCLB010000164.1:0-2015 GCF_057473705.1 Mycobacterium sp. TH-M15
GCAACCGCCGCCGCCGGGCTGCGGGGGTGTGCCAGGTCTGCGGGTAGGGCTGTGCGGGGTATTGCACGGCCGCGGCGGCCGGTGGCGGGGGCAGGTAGCCGCCGGGGGCGCTCCGACAGCGGCGGGGGGCGGCATGGTCGGGTGTGGGACGCTGACGGCCGGGCCGGCATCGCCGCCGGGCTGGTGCTGGGTGTGTCGGTCAGACGTACACGCCACCTCCTCCGCGGGTAACGCCCACGGTCGGCATCGGGAATTCGGGGATGCCCCGACTGGATTCGGTGCCGCTGTCAGCAGCCGCGTGGTCTTGGGCGGCGAACCGCGGCGGGGACTCACTGAGCGCCCTGAACTGTCTCACCGCGGCAGCCGCGTCATGCACATCGTGGTCGGTCAACACGGCCTCGATCTCGGGCCCGACCGCGGCCGCCGCGAAATCTATCGGCGAGGCCCCGGCGACGCCGGCGAGGTGATCACCACGGGCGCACTGTTGACTGTGGCATTGTCGGCCTTGCCCGCGGCCTGGGCCAGCGCCTCGTAGTTGATGGGTGTCCTGTCTCCACCGCTCATGCCGACATTGTCCACGCTGGCCCGCCACGGGAGAAGCCTTCCCGGAGGCCGGGCGGCGTGATACCCGGGCAGGACCACCCTATCGGCACCGTCGACGCATGCCCGGTACCGCCGGTACGCCCAACCATCCGGTTGGTCTATTCTCGTCGCTATGAGCGACAGCACCCAGGCCGTCAAATACCAGCGCACCCTGTTCGAGCCGGAGCACGAGCTCTTCCGGGAGTCGTTCCGGGCCTTCCTGGACCGGCACGTCGCGCCGTACCACGACCAGTGGGAGAAGGACAAGATCGTCGACCGCGGCGTCTGGCTGGAGGCCGGCAAGCAGGGCTTCCTGGGCATGGCGGTGCCGGAGGAGTACGGCGGCGGCGGCAATCCGGACTTCCGCTACAACACCATCATCACCGAGGAGGTGGTCGCCGGCCGGTACAGCGGCATCGGCTTCGGCCTGCACAACGACGTGGTCGCGCCGTACCTGCTGCGGCTGGCCAACGAGGAGCAGAAGCAGCGCTGGCTGCCCAAGTTCTGCACCGGCGAGACGATCACCGCGATCGCGATGACCGAGCCGGGCACCGGCAGCGACCTGCAGGGGATCAAGACCCGCGCGGTCAAGCAGGGCGACCACTACGTCTTGAACGGGTCGAAGACGTTCATCACCAACGGCATCCACTCCGACCTGGTGATCGTGGTGGCCCAGACCGACCCGGAGAAGGGCGCGCAGGGGTTCAGCCTGCTGGTCGTCGAGCGTGGGATGCCCGGCTTCGAGCGCGGACGGCACCTGGACAAGATCGGGCTGGACGCCCAGGACACCGCCGAGCTGTCGTTCACCGACGTCGAGGTGCCGGTGCAGAACCTGCTCGGCGAGGAGGGCATGGGCTTCATCTACCTGGTGCAGAACCTGCCCCAGGAGCGCATCTCGATCGCGATCATGGCGGCCGCGGCGATGGAGGCGGTGCTGGCCGACACCATCGCCTACACCAAGGACCGCAAGGCGTTCGGTCGGTCGATCGGCAGCTTCCAGAACAGCCGGTTCCTGCTGGCCGAGCTCGCCACCGAGGCAACCGTGGTGCGGATGATGGTCGACGAGTTCATCCGGCTGCACCTCGAGGAGAAACTCACCGTGGAGCAGGCGGCGATGGCCAAGTGGTATTCGACCGAGGCGCAGGTGAAGCTGATCGACCGCTGCCTGCAACTGCACGGTGGCTACGGATACATGCGGGAATACCCGGTCGCCCGGGCCTACCTGGACGCCCGGGTGCAGACGATCTACGGCGGCACCACCGAGATCATGAAGGAGATCATCGGTCGCAGCCTCGGCGTGTAGCCGGGGCAATCGGGTCGCAGCCTCGGCGTTTATCGGCTCTTCCGACTTAGCAGGGGCGTAGCTGTCTGGCCCTGGGTGGCGCCTGCCGTGATTGGCGGGTGCAGGCCCACCGTACGCGGCGACGTTGGTT
>NZ_JBYCLB010000165.1:0-2739 GCF_057473705.1 Mycobacterium sp. TH-M15
GGGTGACCGGTGTGCAGGTACGCGACTCCGAGGACGGCAATCTCATCGAGGTGTACGGGCACGTGGTGGTCAACGCGACCGGGGTGTGGACCGACGAGATCCAGGCGCTGTCCAAGCAGCGTGGCCGGTTTCACGTGCGGGCGTCCAAGGGCGTGCACATCGTGGTGCCGCGGGACCGGATCGTCTCGGAGGTGGCGATCATCCTGCGCACCGAGAAGTCGGTGCTGTTCGTCATCCCGTGGGGCACCCACTGGATCATCGGGACCACCGACACCGACTGGAAGCTGGACCTGGCCCACCCGGCGGCCACCAAGGCCGACATCGACTACCTGCTGGCGCACGTCAACACGGTGCTGGTCACGCCGCTGACCGCCGACGACATCGACGGGGTCTACGCCGGGCTGCGGCCGCTGCTGGCCGGGGAGAGCGACGACACCTCCAAGCTCTCCCGCGAGCACGCGGTGGCGGTGCCGGCGCCCGGCCTGGTGGCCATCGCCGGCGGCAAGTACACCACCTACCGGGTGATGGCGGCCGACGCGATCGACGCCGCCGCCGAGTACGTCCCGTCCCGGGTGGCGCCGTCGATCACCGAGAAGGTGCCGCTGGTCGGCGCCGACGGCTACTTCGCGCTGGTCAACCAGGCGGAGCAGGTCGGCGCCCAGCGTGGGCTGCACCCGTACCGGGTGCGGCATCTGCTGGATCGGTACGGCTCGCTGATCTACCAGGTGCTGGCGCTGGCCGCCGCGGACCCCGGGCTGTTGGAGCCGATCGCCGCGGCGCCGATCTACCTGAAGGTGGAGGCCGCCTACGCCGCGGCCGCCGAGGGGGCGCTGCACCTGGAGGACGTGCTGGCCCGCCGGATGCGGATCTCCATCGAGTACGCCCACCGCGGGGTGGACTGTGCCCGCGAAGTCGCCGAGGTGGTGGCGCCGATCCTGGGCTGGAGCGACGCCGACGTCGACTGGGAGGTGGCGAACTACCTGGCCCGGGTGGAGGCCGAGGTGCTGTCGCAGACCCAGCCCGACGACGCCTCGGCGGACGCACTGCGGGCCAGCGCCCCGGAGGCCCGTCCGGAGATCCTCGAACCGGTGCCGCTGGATTGAGCACCGGGTGAGACGGCCCGCGCCGCTGCCGGTTCGCGACGGCCTGGGCCCGGCCCGGGTCCGGCTGCACGGCGGGCCGGTGCTGGCCGAGTTGGTGGCCCGGTTCGGTGCGGAAGCCCGAGAGCGGGTCTGCGCCGGGGAGGTTGTCGACGCCGACGGCGCGGTGGTCGACGAGACGACGACGCTGTCGGCCGGCACGCACGTGTACCTGTATCGCGAACTGCCCGACGAGGTTCGCGTCCCGTTCGAGATCGACGTGCTGTACCGCGACGACGACATCGTGGTGGTGGACAAGCCGCACTTCCTGGCCACCATGCCGCGTGGTCGGCACGTGGCGCAGACGGCGCTGGTGCGACTCCGCCGCGATCTGGGCCTGCCCGAGCTCAGCCCGGCGCACCGACTGGACCGGCTCACGGCCGGAGTGCTGTTGCTCACCGCCCGCCGCGAGCGGCGCGGGGCCTACCAGGGCATGTTCGCCCGGGGAGCGGTGTGCAAGACCTATCTGGCCCGGGCGGCGGTGAATCCTGCGCTGACGCTGCCGCTGACCGTGCGCAGCCGGATCATCAAGCGGCGCGGGCGGTTACAGGCCGTCGAGGAGCCTGGTGAGCCGAACGCGGAGACGCTGGTGGAGCTCGTCTCGCCCGACGGGGTGTATCGGCTGACGCCGCGCACCGGGCGCACCCACCAGCTGCGGGTGCAGATGGCCTCGCTCGGTCTGCCGATTCACGGAGATCCGCTGTACCCGAGGGTGATCGACGTGGCTCCCGACGATTTCTCCACCCCGCTGGCGCTGCTGGCGCAGACCCTGGAATTCGACGACCCGATCAGCGGGTCGGCTCGCCGATTCACCACCCGACGCCGCCTGGGTCAGGTAATCTGCGGCAGGTGACGTGGCGAGCCTTTCTGTTGCCGGTCGCGGCAACCGGATCGCTGCTGACGGTGCCGACGGCGAGCGCCGACCCGCACGAGTTCCCCGACCTGAGCGGCTACACCACGTTGGACAACGCCGGATACCACACCTACCGCAACTATCCGGGCTACGGCGGCGAGCAGTTCACCACCCCGGCCGGTTACCACTGCCGGATCGGCACCGAGATGAAATCGCACCAGCTGTGGGCGGAGTGCTGGGGCGCGCTGCCGGCCACCTCGTTCGACCACGCCGGGGTGCGGCTCGGCCAGCCCGGGGTGCTCGGCAACGTCAACCTCGCGCAGATGGACGACTACGACTGGTTCGCCCCGGACAACACCGCGACGCCGATGCGGTTCGGACCCGAGGACTACAAACCGCTGCCCAGCAACAGCAAACTGGTGAACACGGCGCGCTCGCCGGACGTGGCGACCTGCGGCGTGCAGGGCGAGACGACCGCCTGCGTGGTCGACGGCGCCGATGCGCGGCACGGCTTCGTGCTCGCCCCGGACGGCAGCTGGACGTTCTGAGGAGACGGCAATAGCGTTGCGTAGCACGGTGATCTCGGCGGCGGTCGGCGCCGTGGTGGCGTTCAGCCCGGCCGCTCCGGCCGCAGCCGGCCCCGGCCAATTCCCCGACCTGAGTACCTTCACCGAAGCCGACCCGCATCCGTACAACGTGTACGGCAACTACCCCTACACGGCCGGCCTGCAGTTCACCGCCCCGCCC
>NZ_JBYCLB010000166.1:0-3400 GCF_057473705.1 Mycobacterium sp. TH-M15
ACCCAGGGCCCGGCCATGGTGAACGCCGACGGCTGGCCACCGGCGGTCAGCGAGCCCACCGAAAGCACGTACGGCTGCCACCAAGACGGCACCGCGATGGAGGTGACCCCGGCCCAGTTGCGCGGATCCTGCGGCCGGCTCAGATCGGTGAGCGGGTTGGACTCACACGCCGCCCCGCTGGCCCCGGTCCACCCGGCCTGGCCGGTGTTGCCCGCCGCGGCCACGACGACCGCGTCCTTCTCCACCGCCGCGTAGCGCAGCGCCGCCCCCAGGCTGGCCTGGTCGACGTTGCGGTCGGCGGGCAGGCAGATCGGTGTCGAGATGACGATGACCCGGGCGCCCAGGTCGGCGGCGTGTACGACGGCCCGGCCGATCGCGTCGATGTCGACCGCCGTGTTGGCCGCCAACGGGTCCTCGCCGGCCGTCCGCGCCGCGAACGCCGCCGACGCCACCCGCAGCGAGAGTAGCCGGGCCGCCGGCGCCACCCCGGAGAAGCCATCGCCGCCGGGCTGGCCGGCGACGATGCCGGCGACCAGCGTGCCGTGCCCGTCACAGTCGGTCAGTCCGTCACCGGCGGCCACGTAGTCGCCGCCGGGCTGCACCGCGGGCAGTCGCGGACCCGGCCGTACGCCGGTGTCGACGATGGCCACCGTCTGGTCTTCGCCGCGGGACAACCGCCAGGCCGCCGGCAGGTCGAGCAGCCGCTGGCCGGGCGCCGCGGTCCGCGGATCGGTGCCCGGCAGCACTCCGGCGACCGCGCACTCGCTGCGCTGCTCCATCGGCTGGATCGGGCCGGGCGCACCCGGGGGCGGCGGGACCGACTGGTCGACCTTCGGTGGTTCGACGGCCGGACCGGGCGCGGCGGTCGACACGGCCAGCGCGGCCGCAGCGCAACCGATGCCGACGTTTCGCAGCAACGTCATCGAGACGAGATCCATTCGAAGATTCCGGCCAGGTAGGCCATCACCGGGATCAGCGTCGCGTCGATCGCCGAGGACAGGAGGCCGACCAGCCGGCGCAGCGGCAACGAGTAGCTGTCCGGCGCGGCGGCCGACGGGTTCAGCGCCACCACCGCCCACGCCACGGTCGGCGCCGCCAGCAGCAGCACCGTGATCGCCGCGGCCAGGAACCGGCCGGTCGCCGCGTAACAGGCCAGCAGCGCCACCCCGACCAGGTACGGCTCGGCCAGCAGCCAGGCCTTGCACCATGCCGAGTTCCAGATCCGGGCCCGCAGGACGCAGGCCAGCGCCGTCCCGACGACGACGAACCAGGCCCACCCGGTCAGGATCTCCGGCCGCACCGCGATCGCCGCGGAACCGAGCACGGCCAGCAGCACCGCACCGGCGATCAGGCCGGTCTGGTGCGCGTCGCTGACCCGGACCCGGCGGGGCAGGTCCTCGAGAACCTGTTGCGGCGGCGCCGACGGCGTCGGGTCACCCGGCGCCGGAATGACCGGCAACGGCAGGCGCGCCCACAGCGCCGAGAGTTGCGGGGTCGCGATGGTGAGCAGCAGCGACGCGGTGATCAGACCGCAGCCGATGGGGAGCAGCGGTAGCTGCCAGAAGGATTCGACAAGGGCCGCGGCCAGCACACCGGCCGAGACCACGGTGGTCGCGGTGAACAACGCGATGCGGCGTTCGCCGCCGTCGGCGCCGTCGGCGCCGGGCAGGATCAGGCAGATCAGCGACCACGCAGCCACCCCGGCGGCACCGAGCACCAGGTGTGCCGGACCGAACAGCCCGGGGACCGCCAGCATGCACGCGGCGGCCACCGGTACCAGGGCCGCGGCCGACAGCACCAGCGCCGCAGACGACGACCGGGTGCGGGCCAGCAGGGCGGCCAGGACCGTCAGCACCGCGATCGCCCCGACCGCCAGCAGCCCGAGCGGCTCGCCGGCCACCGCCTGACGGGCGGTGGCCAGCCCGGTCGCGGCCAGCATCAGGCAGACCACCGCGGCCAGTCCGCCACGCTGGACATGCGTTCTGCCCCACGGCTTCAGCCGTGAAGTAGAGAAGATCATCGCTGCGTCCGCGATGTCCTCGACGACGCCCGGCGCCGCCGGCCCGGTGGAGACCGGCCGCAGCGTCAACAGGTCCCCGTCCACCACGCCGACGGTGTCCAGGCTGGCGTCCAGACTGAACGGCGCACCGCCCACCGGCGCGAGACTGACCCGGGCGGTCGAACCGTCGAGCTGTTCCGCGTCGTCTCCGGCCGGTGCCACCAGTCGCTGCACCGCGGGCAGAATCTCCCGCAGCGGCAGTTCGGCGGGGAGCGCGACTTCGGTCAGCCGGCTGTCGGCGAGGACGGCGACCCGGACGATCGGCATGGCGGCACCCGACATCACCGCGGTTTCAGACATTGCTGCTCTCTTCTTTTCTTTATCTCGTTAGGACGAATGGGTGGCGAAATCCCGGGCCAGCCGCCGGTCGGTGAACCACTGTCCGGCCGGCAACGAGTCGGTGAGTTGTTCGGCGGCGAGGGCGACCGCGAAATCGGTGCCGGGCCTGAACGTCGACAGCCACTCGCCGTCGAAGGCGCGGGACGGGCTGACCAGAACCCGGCCCGCGGTGGTGTCCACGATGCTCATACCGACCTCGGTGGTGGCATGCTGCCCGTTGTTGTCACACCCGGCGACCACCTCGACGTAGCTGCGCGGTCCGGTGAATACCGCCTCCACAACCGGTCGCGCCGATGCCGGGATAGCCAGGTAGTCAACTACTTCCGCCAGCGGAGCACCGGAGCGCAGCCGCTCGTCGGCGCGCGCGCCGACCCGGGTCGGCAGGCTGAATTCGCCGAACCGGGCCGGCCGCCGACCCTGCAGCCCGGCGCCGAGCACCGGGACCAACGCCCGTGGATCGTCGATGTCCATTGCCGTGAAGGTGACCAACTGGGCACTGCGCAGCGCGACAACGGTTTTGCCCGCGGGTTGCCCGCCGGCGCCGGTGTCACGTCCACGACGTGCGGCGATGCCACGCAGCATCTGCGGGGCGCCGGACGTCTGCCCGCGCGCCGCCGGTCCGACGTAGCGCAACTCCAGCCAGCGATCTGGGAAGCAGACTATCCGAATCCATTCGGCGACCGCCGGATTCACCGATCCACTCGGCGACACCACGCCCATCGCGGTCAGCTCTTCGCGCTGCCGCTGCATGAACCCGGACCGCTCCGCGGCGTCGGTGTACGGCGTGGTTACCGCCAGCACCCACGGAAACGTTCCGGCGCCGACGGTCTCGGCGATGAACCACGCCTGCTCGACGGTGAGTTCGGCGGCGTTGGGGACAGCGCCGAAGTCACTCACCGCGCTCACCGGTCAGCCCCATTTGGCGCCTTCGGCGGCGTCGCGGGCGTACATCGCCACGGTGTTGGACTCATGGGTGGTGGCCATCGCGTGATAGGCCCGCAC
>NZ_JBYCLB010000167.1:0-1672 GCF_057473705.1 Mycobacterium sp. TH-M15
GTCGCCTGCACCTCGGTCCCGAGCTCGGGAACCGGAAGCGTCTTCTCGGAGAGCAGCGTGATCAGCGCGTCCTGCACCTCCGACGGGATGCGGGTGAGCTCCTCGATCCGGGCGATCCTGCCGGTGCGCATCGCGGTGAGCACCGGCGACGCGACCAGCGCGTCCGGCGACGGCCCCTCGGCGATCAGCCGCGCATAGTTCCACCCGTAGCGCACCGCCTCCTCGACCGTCCCGGCGGTGCCCTGCACCAGCAGCGTCGAGTCGCCACAGATGGCGGCGCAGAGATGTTCGGAGACCCAGGTTTTCGCGGTGCCGGGCACGCCGAGCAGCAGCAGCGCCCGGTCGGTCGCCAGGGTGGCGACGGCCACCTCGACCAGCCGCCGCGGCCCGATGTACTTCGGCGTGACCGGTACGCCGCCGACGGTCTCGCCGCCGAGCAGATAGCGCACCACCGCGTTCGGCGACATCGCCCAGTTCGGCGGCGCGGCGCGCTCATCGGCGGCCCGCAGCGCGGTGAGTTCGTCGGCGAACAGCTGTTCGGCGTGCGGGCGGAGCAGGTCGGCTTCGGTCATGGCAGCTCCTTCGCGATGTCGGACCGCAGGGTGAGTAATTCGACCACGCCGGCGCAGAACCGGTGGCGCTGTTGGTCGGTGGTCCGGTCCATCAGCTCGACGCAGCGCGGCTGCCAGGACAGCGGGAAGCCCGCCGCCAGGCAGCCGGCGGCGGTGCGCTGCTGGCTCAGGGTTCCCCAGGTGTCCCGGTCCAGCGCCGCGAAGAGCGCCTCGGCGACCGCGGGATGAAACGGGCGCGGCAGCTCGGCGACGAGCCCGGTCAGGGTGGCGGCGTCGGTCAGGGTCGCGGCCGCACCGAGCAGGGCGGCGGAGATCCGCGGGTCGGCGGTGGCCGTCGGGTGCTGCCCGACGACGTCGCGCGGCAGGCACCGCCGCAGCAGCGGGACCGCCCAAGCCGGGTCGTCGCCGCGAACCGCGCTGCGCGCCAACGCCGTAACGATCGCGACGTCGGCGATGCCGCCGGCGACCTTCTCCGCGCTCAGCCGATGCGCTCCGGTGAAGAAGTCCCGCCAGAAGTCGATCGCGGTGGCGGCGACGACGGTGGCGACCGATCCGTCCCCGGCGAGGCCGTCGCGGGTGGCGGCGGTGTCGTCGGGCGGGAGGTCGTTCACCGCGATCTTCGCGCCGAGCAGGGATTTGCGCACAGTGAACACCGCGGCAGCCCGCCGCCGCATCCGCTCGGCGAACCGCGATCCGGCCAGACCGGCGAGCGCCTCGACCGCCGCCCGCCGCACCACGGCGGTCGAATCGTCCAGCGCGGCTTCCAGGAACGGCTCGTCGCCGGCGTCGGGCGGGTCCGCCAGGGCGCCGATCAGCGCCGCCCGCGACTCGGCGGTCTCCTTGGCCCAGCCCCGGGCGACGACGTCGCGGGCGCGTGCCGGGTCCAGGCGCCGGGCCGCCCGGACCCAGTCGGAGCGCCGCGCGCCGGTGCCGTGGCTGAACGCCGACTCCTCCGGCCAGCCGGGGTCGTCGGCCGGGGCGGCCGGCCGGGCGCTGTCGTACCGGTTCGCCGCGGACCAGCGGCCGCCGGTGCCGATCACCACCCACAGCAGCTCGCAGAGGTGGTCCGGCGGGCGGGTCGCCAACAGCAGCGGGCCCAG
>NZ_JBYCLB010000168.1:0-8873 GCF_057473705.1 Mycobacterium sp. TH-M15
GGCGCGCCGCCAGCGCCGCGGGCGTGGCGGGGGTCGGCGGTGACGACGCCGGCGGCCCGGCGGGCGTCGCGGCGTCCGGTGTGCCGGCCGGGCCGGCGGCCGGTTCGCGGGGTTGCAGCCGGGAGACGATGTAGCGCACCACCGCCCTGGGGTTGCGCCGGTTGGTGTTCACCCGGATGGTGGCGACCCGGCGGTACAGCGGCACCCGTTCGGTCATCAATTCGTGGAACTTCTCGGCGCGGCCGGGTCCGGCCAGCAGTGGGCGCACCGTCGTGCCGCCGGTGCGGCGGACCCCCTCGGCGGCGCTGATCTCCAGGAACACCACGGTGTGGCCGGCCAGCGCGGCACGCACCCCCGGGGTGGTGACCGCCCCGCCGCCGAGTGAGACCACACCGTCGTGGTCGGCCAGCGCCGCGCGCACCACCGTCTCCTCGATCCGGCGGAACTCCGCCTCGCCGTCGGCGGCGAAGATGTCGGCGACGCTGCGGCCGGTGCGGGCCTCGATCGCGGCGTCGGTGTCCAACAGCTCGACGTCGAGCGCCTTGGCCAGCCGTCGCCCGATGGTGGACTTGCCCGCGCCGGGCAGCCCCACCAGTACCGCCTTGGGTGGCATCACCGCCTACCCGGATACCCGGGCCGGGTCGCCGGCCGGCTCACGGGCGGCCACCGAACGCCGGTACGCCTCGACGTTGCACCGGGTCTCGGTCAGCGAGTCGCCGCCGAACTTCTCCAACGCGGCCCGGGCCAGCACCAGCGCCACCATCGTCTCGGCCACCACCCCGGCGGCCGGCACCGCGCAGACATCGGAGCGCTGGTGGATGGCGACCGCTTCGTCGCCGGTGGCCATGTCGACGGTGGCCAGCGCCCGGGGCACGGTGGAGATCGGTTTCATCGCGGCCCGCAGCCGCAGTTCCTGGCCGTTGGTCATCCCGCCTTCCAGCCCACCGGCCCGGTTGGTCGAGCGGGTCACGCCGTCGGGACCGGGGTACATCTCATCGTGCGCCTGGCTGCCGCGGCGGCGGGCGGTGGCGAAGCCGTCGCCGATCTCCACGCCCTTGATCGCCTGGATGCCCATCACCGCGGCCGCGAGCTGGCTGTCCAGCCGGTTGTCCCCGCTGGTGAACGAGCCCAGCCCGACCGGCAGGCCGGACGCCACCACCTCCACCACCCCGCCCAGGGTGTCACCGTCGGATTTGGCCGCTTCGATCTCGGCGATCATCGCCGATTCGGCGGTCTTGTCGTACGCCCGCACCGGGCTGGCGTCGATCGCCGCCAGGTCATCGGGGCACGGCGGCGGGCCGTCGTACGCCCGCGATGCGCCGATCGAGACGACGTGGGAGAGAACCTGTACGCCGAGGGCCTGGTCGAGGAAGGCCCGGGCGATGGTTCCGGCCGCCACCCGGGCGGCGGTCTCTCGGGCGCTGGCCCGCTCCAGCACCGGGCGGGCGTCGTCGAAGCCGTACTTGAGCATGCCCGCGTAGTCGGCGTGGCCGGGCCGGGGCCGGGTCAGCGGCGCGTTGCGGGCCCCGCCCGCGCTGTCCAGGGTGCCCGGATCGACCGGGTCGGCGGCCATCACCGTCTCCCACTTCGGCCACTCGGTGTTGCCGATCTCGACGGCGATCGGACCGCCCAGCGTGACGCCGTGCCGCACCCCGGCCAGCAGCGTCACCGCATCGGCCTCGAACTTCATCCGGGCGCCGCGGCCGTAGCCGAGGCGCCGGCGGGCGAGCTGGGCGGCGATGCCGTCGGTGGTGACGGTCACCCCGGCGACCATCCCTTCGACCACCGCCACCAGGGCGCGGCCGTGCGATTCACCGGCAGTGATCCAACGCAACACGTGTCCCATCTTCCCATGCCGATTCGGCCGCCGACGCCGGACCGGTTCCGCATCGACGGAATCAAGCCCGTGCGGGCGCGGCGACGGCCGATCGTGGACGCGTGCGCACGGGAAGCAACCGGCGCGGCCGGCGGCCCTCCGCAGCCCCAGGAGTCCTCAGGAGTCGTTTTCGGGGGCCAGCACACTGGCCGCCCCGGGCCCGTTCATCACCGAGGTGACCTCGTCCACGGCGCCGGTGTCGAAGAGCCCCTCCAGCCCTTGGACCGGGTTCTGCTCCTCGATCACCACCAGCGGCGGCTGGCCGGGCAGACCCTGCTGCTCCGGCACGCCGAGCGTGTCCGGACCCTGGCTGAACAGGTCCAGCCAGGCGGCCGTCGCGTCCATGCCCTCGGCGTTGGAGAGCTGAACGGCCGGCACCTGCACGTCCGGCAGCGACGGACCACTGGCATTGGCGGCGAACAACCCGGCGCCAGCCACCAGGGCACCCGCAGCAACACCGGCGACAACGCTTCGCTTCACCTGTCGCCTCCTTCGATCGCGGGTCACGGTGTCCGCCCAGACGCTTACACCTGAGTCGATACTACCTGATAGCCGACTGAGCATCCAACACATCTCGTTAAACTTTTTCCGGCAGGCCAAAATCCCGGCGATTCCCCAGGTCAGAGCGGTGTCAGTGCGATCGCCGCCAGGCCGGCCAGGCACATCGACGGGCCGTGCGGCACGCTGCGCGCCCCCCGCAGCACCAGTGCGGCGATCGCCCAGCCGGCGGTCAGCAACGGCGCCAGCACCGCCGCCAGCGCCCACGCCGCAGCCCCCGACGACCCGGTCAGCGCACCGATGCCGATGGCCAGCTTCACGTCGCCGGCACCCAGCGCGCCCGGCGCCGCCAGGTGCACCGTCAGATACACCGCGGTCAGCGCCACCGCACCGGCCAGCGCCGGCTCGCCCCGCCCGGCCAGCGCCGCGAACGCCAGCACCGCCGCCGCGCCGGGCAGGGTCAGCCAGTTCGGCAGCCGGCGCTGCCGGATGTCGTAACCGCTCAGCGCGGCCAGCCAGACCACCACCACCCACACGTTCGGGAGGCTAGTCCGGCGGCGGCCGGGCGCAAGTCAGTCTCCGCCAGTCGGCCGGGTGACTAATTACCGTGCGTCAGCTGGTCTTTCGCCGCAGAGCAGACCGTCCACGTGTTGTTCTCCTTACGGACGTACAGCGTCCTGTCGCCCGGCGAATCGGTAAACGCGATTGTGGCGGACGCGACGGCGCCGCCGACCTGGATGTCGAAGAGTTTGGAACCGAGCGGTTTCTCCTCGGCGGCCGCGGTGTCGGGTAGCCCGGGGCGAACGGCAGGTGGTCTGGGCGAGGGCTAGCCCGGTTCGGCCACCGCGCGGCTCATCGCCTCCCGCGGGGCGGGTCGGCCGGTGAACAGCTCCACCTGGGTGTACGCCTGGTGCACCAGCATCTGCAGGCCGCTGATCACGGTGCCGCCGGCGGCGCGCACCGCCGCCGCCAGCGGGGTGGGCCACGGGTCGTAGATCGCGTCCAGCAGTACCGGGACGGCGCGCAGCGCGGCGGCGCAGCGCGCGCCGACGTCGACCGGGACCGTGCTGACCAGCACCGCGGACGCCGCCGCGACGCCGGCCACCGCCGGGTCGTCGAGCGCGACGAAGCGGGCCGGCACGTCGAGCCGGGTCGCCAGGTCCACGATCCGGCCGGCCTTGTCGGGATTGCGCGCGACCACGGTGACACGTTCGGCGCCGAGCCGCGCCAGGGCCAGCACGGCCGCCGGGGCGGTGCCGCCCGATCCCAGCACCAGCGCGGGCCCGGCCACCGCGCCGAGCGCCCCGGCCACCCCGTCGACGTCGGTGTTGTCGGCCAGCCAACCGGTCTCGGTACGCACCAGGGTGTTGGCCGAGCCGACCAGCTCCGCCCGCTCGGTCCGCTGGTCGGCGACGGCCAGCGCGGCGAACTTCCCCGGCATGGTCACCGACACGCCGACCCACTCCGGACCGAAACCGCGGACCACCGCGGGCAGCTCGTCGGCACCGCATTCGATCCGCTGATAGGTCCAGCCGGTCAGGCCGAGCGCCCGGTAGGCGGCCAGGTGCAGCTGCGGCGACCGGGAGTGCGCGATCGGCGAGCCGAGCACGCCGGCCCTGCGACCGGTGCGGCTAGCGGTTGCTCTCGAGGACACCGTTTTGCTGGGCCTGCTCGATGTTGGCCAGATGCTCCTGGTAGTCGTTGGTGAACAGCGTGGTGCCGTTTTTGTCGACGGTGACGAAGTACAGCCAGTCGCCGGGCTCGGGCTGCTCGGCCGCGGTGAGCGCGGCCTCGTCCGGCGAGCAGATCGGCGTCAGCGGAAGACCGATGATCACGTAGGTGTTCCACGGCGTCTCTCGGTGCCGGTCGTCGTCACTGGTGGCGACTTCCCGGCGTTCCAGCGGGTAGTTGACGGTGGAGTCGAACTGAAGCATCTCCGCGTCGGTGTCCAGCCGGTTGTAGATGACCCGGGCCACTTTGGCGTAGTCGTCGGGTTCGGCTTCCTTCTGCACCAGCGACGCCACCACCAACACCTGGTACGGGGTCGTCTGCAGCGTGGCAGCCTTGGTTCGCAGCCCGGACTCGTCGTAGCGGGCGGCGCTGACCTTGATCAGGGTGGCCAGGATCTGCGTCGGTGAGGCCAGCGGGTCGACGCTCCAGGTGCCGGGCGCGATCAACCCCTCGAGTCGGCGGTGCCGATCGGCGCCCAGCTCACCGGTGAGCCTGGTCGCCGGCCCGAGCGCCCAGTCCGGCACCGCCAGCTCGGCCAGCGGCGCGCCACCGGCGGCGGCGCGCAACGCCGTCGCGTCCACCTGGTGGTGTTGGCCGTTGAGGTCGACGCGGGTGGCTTCCGATATCCGGGAGAAGATACCCGGGGTCACCTTTCCGTTGCCGATGTAGGTGGTGTCGTCGAGCTGGCTGCCCTCCGGGATCAATACCAGGCCCATCCGGTGGTCCGGGTCGGTGAGCTGGGCCACCGCGGCCGCGGACGGGATGTGGGTGCGGACCTGGTAGAAGCCCGGCTGGATGGCGGCCATCTTGGCGTTGCCGTAGGAGGCGTCCACGAACGAGCCGACGGTGGCGACCACCCCGGCCTGCTGCAGGGTCTCGCCGATGGCGGCGGCGGTGTCCCCCTGGTGCACCTCGATCAGCACGTCCTGGTTGCCTTCGCCGGTGTAGTCGTAGACCGGGTGCAGCCAACCGGTTTTCAGGTACGCGGTCGCGACGACCAGCGTGCCGATCAGCACCAAGCCCAGCGCAACGGCGAGACGGAGCCGGGTGCGGCGGGCCCGGGCGGCCCGGGCGGCCCGGGCCCGGTCCCGGCGCGACGGTCCGACCGCCGCCGGTGTGGCGCGCTCGCGCGGCGGTCTGGCCACCGGCTCGGTCTCCGCTGTCTGCCACGACTCCCGGGGGCGCGACTGGCCCGGCCGGGTCTGCCGGGTTCGTCGGCGGTCAGCCATCCTCGGCCTCCCCTGTCGCCGCCGGCGTCGCGCTGCGCCGCTGGTCCAGCCAGCTCTGCAGAATGGTCACCGCCGCCACCTGGTCGACGACCGATCGCTGGCGTTTGGCCCGCACCCCGGCCGCGTGCAACGCCCGCTGGGCGGTGACCGTACTCAACCGCTCGTCGGCCAACCGCACCGGTATCGGCGCGATCCGGCCGGCAAGTTGGTCGGCGACGTGGATCGCGTCCCGGGCCGCGGCGCCGGTCCGGTCGGCCAGCGTGCGCGGCAGGCCGACCACCACCTCGACGACCCCCAACTCGGTCACCAGGTCGGCCAGCCGGCGCAGGTGTGCGTCGCCGGCGTCCCGGCGGACGGTCCGCACCGGGGTGGCCAGCACCGCGTCCGGATCCGAGCAGGCGACGCCGATCCGCACCGTGCCCACGTCGACACCGAGCCGCCGGCCGCGGCCCGGATCGTCGGCTCCGCCGGGGCGGTCCGGAGTCCGCTGCGCGATCACGACGGCTGCCCGCGGGTGATCGCCGCCCGGAACGCGTCCAGGGCGGCATCGACACCGGCCGGATCCTTCCCCGAGCCCTGCGCCAGGTCGGCTTTGCCGCCGCCGCGCCCGGCCACCGCCACGGACACCTCTTTGACCAGGTCGTCGGCGCGCAGGCCGAGCTGCTGGGCGGCCGGATTCACCGCGGCGGCGTACGGCACCGTGCCCGGCGAGTCCGGCCCGCCCGCGGCGATCAGCAGCACCGCGGCCGGCTCGCTGCCCAGCGTGCCGCGCACGTCGCCGACCAGCGACCGCAGGTCGGCGGCGGTGCTGCCGGCCGGCATCCGCTGCGCCACCACCCGCACGGCGCCGATCCGCTGGGCGCCGGCCGCGGCCTCGGCGGCGCCGGCCCGGGCCCCGGCCAGCCGGGCCCGCTCCAGCTCCTTCTCGGCCGCCTTGAGCCGCTCCACCAGGTTGGCCACCCGGGCCGGCACCTCCTCGGAGGGCACCTTCAGCGACGACGCCAGCCCGGCCATCAGCGCCCGCTCCTTGGCCAGGTGCTTGAACGAGTCCAGCCCGACGTACGCCTCCACCCGGCGCACCCCGGACCCGATCGACGACTCGCCCAGGATGGTCACCGGGCCGATCTGCGCCGAGTTGTGCACGTGGGTTCCGCCGCACAGCTCCAGCGAGAACGGCCCGCCGATCTCGACCACCCGCACCTCGTCGGGGTAGCTCTCGCCGAACAGCGCCATCGCGCCCATCGACTTGGCCTTGTCCAGTTCGGTGCTGAAGGTGTTGACTTGGTAGTCGGCCTGCACCGCCTCGTTGGTCACCTCCTCGACCTGCGCGCGCTGGTCCTCGGTGAGCGCACCCTGCCAGTGGAAGTCGAACCGCAGATAGCCCGGCCGGTTCAGCGATCCGGCCTGAACGGCGTTGGGTCCGAGCACCTGTCGCAGGGCGGCGTGCACCATGTGGGTGCCGGAGTGGCCCTGCGTCGCGCCGCGACGCCACGCCGGGTCGACCGCCGCCACCACCGTGTCGCCCTCGACGAACTCCCCCGACTCCACGCTGACCCGGTGCACCCACAGCGTTTTCGCGATCTTCTGCACGTCGGTGACCATCGCTTTGGCGGTGCCGCCGGCACCGGCGCCGGTGATGCTGCCGGCGTCGGCGATCTGCCCACCGGATTCGGCGTAGAGCGGGGTGCGGTCCAACACCAGCTCGATCCGGTCGGCTGCGACACCGGCGTCGTCGCCGCCGTGCGCCACCACCGGAACCCGCTTGCCGTCGACGAAAATGCCCAGAATCGTTGCTTCCGAGGCGAGTTCGTCGAACCCGGTGAACTCCGTCGGCCCGGCGTCGACCAGCTCCCGGTAGGCGCTCAGGTCGGCGTGGGCGTGCTTGCGGGCCGCCGCGTCGGCTTTGGCGCGCTGCCGCTGCTCGGCCATCAGCTCGGCGAAGCCCGCCTCGTCGACCGAGAGCCCGGCTTCGGCTGCCATCTCGCACGTCAGCTCGACCGGGAAGCCGTAGGTGTCGTGCAGGGTGAACGCGTCGGCGCCGGAGAGCACGGTCACCCCGGCGGACCGGGTGGCTGCCGCCGCTTCTTCGAAGAGCCGCGAGCCGGCCGCCAGGGTCCGGTTGAACGCCGTCTCCTCGGCCACCGCGATCCGGTGGATCCGGTCGAAGTCGGTGACCAGTTCCGGGTACGACGGGCCCATCGCGTCACGGACGCAGCCGATCAGCTCGCCCACCACCGGGGTGTCGATGCCCAGCAGCTTGGCCGATCGGATCACCCGGCGCAGCAACCGGCGCAGCACGTAGCCGCGGCCGTCGTTGCCCGGGCTGACCCCGTCGCCGATCAGGATCGCCGCGGTGCGGGAGTGGTCGGCGATCACCCGGTAGCGGACGTCGTCCTCGTGGTCGCCGGCGGCGTAGGGCCGGGCGGCCACGGTGGCCACCAGGTCGATCACCGGCCGCAGCAGGTCGGTCTCGTAGACGTTGTCCACGCCCTGCAGCAGCAACGCCACCCGCTCCACACCCATGCCGGTGTCGATGTTCTGGCGCGGCAACGGGCCGAGGATCTCATAGTCGGATTTCGAGCTGCCCGCGCCGCGCTCGTTCTCCATGAACACCAGGTTCCAGATCTCGATGTAGCGCTCTTCGCTGGCCTCCGGGCCGCCCTCCGGGCCGTACTGCGGGCCGCGGTCGTAGTAGATCTCCGACGACGGGCCGCACGGGCCGGGGATCCCCATCGACCAGTAGTTGTCGGCCATCCCGCGGCGCTGGATGCGCTCGGCCGGCAGTCCGGCCACCTGCTGCCAGAGGGCGGCGGCTTCGTCGTCGTCGAGGTAGACGGTGGCCCACAGATCCTGCGGGTCGAACCCGTAGCCGCCGTCGTCGACGCTGTTGGTCAGCAGCGTCCAGGCCAGCTCGATCGCCCGCTGCTTGAAGTAGTCGCCGAACGAGAAATTGCCGGCCATCTGGAAGAAGGTGTTGTGCCGGGTGGTGTGGCCCACCTCGTCGATGTCCGGGGTGCGGATGCACTTCTGGATGCTGGTGGCGGTCGGGTACGGCGGGGTGCGCTGGCCCAGGAAGTACGGCACGAACTGCACCATGCCGGCGTTGACGAACAGCAGGTTGGGGTCGTCGAGGATCACCGAGGCGCTGGGCACCTCGGTGTGGCCCGCCGTCACGAAGTGATCGAGGAAGCGCTTCCTGATCTCGTGTGTCTGCACCGCTGCCTTTCTGGCCGAATCCCGCTCGAATCCGCATCCACTAGAGGCACCACAGTACCGTCCCGGTCACCGACCCCCGACCGGCCGACCAGCCGCAACCGCGGTCAGCGCGGTGCCGTCGCCGACGCCAGCAGACTCAACCGGACCGACCGGCGCGGGTTGTCCCGGTTGAGGTCCACCAGCACCACGCTCTGCCAGACGCCCAGCAGCGGCTCCCCGCCGAGCACCGGGATGCCGATCGACGGTGCGACGATCGCCGGCAGCACGTGATCGGCGCCGTGGCCCGGCGAGCCGTGTGCGTGCCGGTACCGGTCGTCGCGGGG
>NZ_JBYCLB010000169.1:0-6216 GCF_057473705.1 Mycobacterium sp. TH-M15
GGGGCACGTGCCCCCCCCTGTGGCGTTGGGCGCGGGCACCGGCGGGGCTGGGGTGGGGGTCCGGCCGGCCGTCACCGACGCGCGCCGCGGGCGGCAGCCGGCCGCTGCTGGTGTTGGCCCCCGGCGACCGGGTGTCGCACGACAAGTACGGCCTGGGCCGCGTCGAGGAGGTCTCCGGCGCCGGTGACACGGCGATGTCGCTGATTGACTTCGGCAGCGCCGGCCGGGTCAAGCTGATGCACAACCACGCCCCGCTCACCAAGCTGTAGCCGGCGGGCCGGGCCGTCTACGGGCCGGGCGGCGGCGGAGGCGGCGGCTGGTAGGGCATGCCCGACGGGGGATAGGGCGGCTGATACGGCATGGGCGGCGGAGGCGGCGGCTGGTAGGGCATGCCCGACGGGGGATAGGGCGGCGGCTGGTAGGGCATGGCCGTTAGCTGGTAGGGATCGCCGGTGGGTGCGGTGACCGGGGTGGACATGCACCACCGCTTGGTCGGCGACAGCAGCGCCAGGATCATCGTCACCGTCGGCATGACCAAGGACAGTAGGGACCTCAAACCGAGTCCACCGGTTCGGATAGACGCGTACCCGCTGTCCTCGAGGTTGTGGACCACGCTCTGCGCGTAGATGAAGCTGATCACCGTGATCAGCATCACTGCCGCGCAGGATGCGGCGATCACGATCCGGCCAGCCAACTTTCGCTGCAGAAGCAGCATCCCACCGACGACCAGTCCCGCGGCGATCGCCAGCTGCACCACCCCCAGGACGACGAACACGCTGTGGTTCAGCCCGGGATAGCCGCCGAGGAACATCGAACCCAGCATCAGGGGGATGGCCCCGATGCCGTTGGCGAGGGCTCCCAGGAAGCTCAGCACCGCGGCGATGATCGCGGTGGCGCCGCTGGGCTGCTGCGGTTGGCCGTAGCCGTAGCCGTAGCCGTAGCCGCCGTAGCCGGCCGCACTGCCGTAGCCGGGCGGTCCCGGGGGCGCGCCCCAACCGGGCTGGCCGGGCGGTTGCTGCCAGGGGTTCATAACCAGGCAGGTTAGCAGCAGAGCGCTCGCGGGTGGCGCCACGTAACCGTTCAGCGCAGCAGCCAGCGCTTCGTCGTCGGATGCAGCGCGAGCACCGCGCTGGCGACCTGAAGAATCGGGATCGCGTGCACGACCCAGGGCACCCGCGCCCCCGCGATGAACAGGCTGCCGAAGGTCAGCAGGGCGACGAACGCCCCGACGGCGATCAGGTAGCAGCCCAGCGGCCGGCGGCGCAGCAGCAGGATCACCCCGGCGATCGTGGTGACCGCGAACACCAGGCTGAGGAAGGCGACGGCGACGCAGAACAGCCGGTCGCTGTGCCACCAGCCGGCGATCAGGTCGGTGGCCACCACCGAGGTGGCCCAACCGCTGACGATCGAGACCGCGGCCGCCGACACCGGCAGCGCGGCGCCGGGTGCCGGCCACGGGTCCTGCCCGGCCGGCCCGACCTGCCCGGCCGGCCCGACCTGCCCGGCGTGTGACGCGGGTGGGCTCGGCCGGTGGGGGACGACCGCCATGGCCGCGGTGGGTGCCCGGCGGATGATGTGGGCGCCGGTTTGGCTGGCCCCGTAAGGCGGATCGTGGTGTTCGGTCACCAGATAAGGCTATGCCCCGAGGAAGGTTACGCCCCGAGGACGTTGATTCCCCGGGTTGCCAGCCAGGGAACCGGGTCGATCCGGTTCGAGCCGTTCAGCATCACCTCGAAGTGCAGGTGCGGGCCGGTGGAGTAGCCGCGGTTTCCCATGGTGGCGATCTGGTCGCCGGCCATCACTCGCTCGCCGACGCTGACCGTCGTGCTGTTGACGTGCCCGTACAGCGTCACGGTCCCGTCCGAGTGCCGCAGCTTGACCAGCATGCCGTAGCCGGAGCTGGGGCCCGCCTCGATGACGATGCCGTCGGATGCCGCCAGGATAGGGGTGCCGATGGAGTTGGCGATATCGATGCCGGCGTGCAGCACGCCCCAGCGGTAGCCGAAGTTCGAGGTGAACTGGCCGTGGGCGGGCAGGGCGAACAACGGTCGTTGCAGCCGGGCCTCCCGCTCGGCCCGCTCCTGGGCGAACGCGACCCCTTTGGCTATCTCTTCGTTGTGTACGACGGCATTCGCCGCGGTCCGAACGCTGACCATCTGCATGCCGCTGTGGCCGGTGGTGATGCCGGTCTGCTCGCCGATCGGCGCGTGGTGGGCGGCCAGGACGGCCTGTTGCGGGGTGGGATCGGAGAGATGCGTCGCCTGGTGTGCGGCTGCCGCGGCCGCGCCGGCGGCCATGGCCGCCATCAGCACCCGGCCGCGAACCGCACCGATCGACTCGCTGCGGTGTTTGCCGTGTACCGGGGTGGGTAGCTCGAGCCGCAGCACGCCGAGATTGTCGGTGTCGAGTAGGTCGTCGAGCTCTGGGGCGGAAAGCACCTGGTCCGCGGGGTCCAGGGAGTAGCTGGCCGGGTTATCGGAGTCGTCGATCGGGATGACGTCGGTCATCTCGTTGGGGCTCGGTGCTGACCTGTGACGACCGGAGCCAAGGGAACGCGCAGAACCCACGCCCGCAACACCAGTTGCAGGCGAAGCGTGCCGAGTCACCTTGGGAATCCCTTTGGTCGTGATCTGTTCGTTACACAGAGCCCCTGGAACGGTAGCCACTCGGCGGGGTAACTGGCAAGTAATCGGCCGAAATCGATATCAACTGTGAGTTGGATCACCGCTGTTTCCGGCCGGTCGGGGCTGATCACCAGGTGAAATGTGCCACAGCGACGGAGCCGAAGTCGGAGTTCGGCGCCGGTGTCGATACAGTGCCCGAGGAATTAATTTCCGCTGAGCACCACCACCAGCCGACCCGTTCACCACCGGACGGACCCGAGTGAGACAGTGAGTCCATGGATCTTTTCGAGTACCAGGCGAAAGAGTTGTTCGCCAAGCACAACGTGCCCACCACCCCGGGCCGGGTGACCGACACCGCCGAGGACGCCAAGGCGATCGCCGAGGAGATCGGCCGCCCGGTGATGATCAAGGCGCAGGTCAAGGTCGGCGGCCGCGGCAAGGCCGGCGGGGTGAAGTACGCGGCCACCCCGGACGACGCCCGCACCCACGCGCAGAACATCCTCGGCCTGGACATCAAGGGCCACGTCGTCAAGAAGCTGCTGGTGGCCGAGGCGAGTGACATCGCCGAGGAGTACTACATCTCCTTCCTGCTGGACCGCTCCAACCGCACCTACCTGGCCATGTGCTCGGTCGAGGGCGGCATGGAGATCGAAGAGGTCGCCGCCACCAAGCCGGAGCGGCTGGCCAAGGTGCCCGTGGACGCCGTCAAGGGCGTCGACCTGGCGTTCGCCCGGTCGATCGCCGAGCAGGGTCATCTGCCCGCCGAGGTGCTCGACGCGGCGGCGATTACCATCCAGAAGCTGTGGGAGGTGTTCGTCGCCGAAGACGCCACCCTGGTCGAGGTGAACCCGCTGGTACGCACCCCCGATGATCAGATCCTGGCGCTGGACGGCAAGGTCACCCTGGACAACAACGCCGCCTTCCGGCAGCCCGGCCACGCCGAGTTCGAAGACCGCGACGCCACCGACCCGCTGGAGCTCAAAGCCAAAGAGCACGACCTGAACTACGTCAAGCTCGATGGACAGGTCGGCATCATCGGCAACGGCGCCGGCTTGGTGATGTCCACCCTGGACGTCACCGCCTACGCCGGGGAGAAGCACGGCGGGGTCAAGCCGGCCAACTTCCTGGACATCGGTGGCGGCGCTTCGGCGGAGGTGATGGCGGCCGGCCTGGACGTCATCCTGGGGGACAAACAGGTCAAGAGCGTGTTCGTCAACGTGTTCGGCGGCATCACCGCCTGCGACGCGGTGGCCAACGGCATCGTCAAGGCGTTGGAGATTCTGGGCGACTCCGCCAGCAAGCCGCTGGTGGTCCGCCTCGACGGCAACAACGTCGATGAGGGCCGGAGCATCCTGGCCGCCGCCAACCACCCGCTGGTGACGCTGATGCACACCATGGACGAGGCCGCCGACAAGGCCGCTGAGCTGGCCTTCTCAAACGCATCCGCCGGAAAGGACGCCTAACCCATGTCGATCTTCGTCAACAAGGACAGCAAGGTCATCGTCCAGGGCATCACCGGCAGTGAGGCCACCATCCACACCGCGCGGATGCTGCGGGCCGGCACCCAGATCGTCGGCGGGGTGAACGCCCGCAAGGCCGGTACCACCGTCACGCACGAGGACAAGGGCGGCCGGATGATCAAGCTGCCGGTATTCGGCGGTGTCGCGGAGGCCATGAAGGAGACCGGCGCGGATGTGTCGATCATCTTCGTGCCGCCGAAGTTCGCCAAGGACGCCGTCGTCGAGGCCATCGACGCCGAGATCCCGCTGCTGGTGGTGATCACCGAGGGAATCCCGGTCCAGGACAGCGCCTACGCGTGGGCCTACAACCTGGAAAAGGGGGGAGCCAACGGTCCGCGTACCCGGATCATCGGGCCGAACTGCCCGGGCATCATCACCCCCGGCGAGTGCCTGGTCGGCATCACCCCGGCGAACATCACCGGTTCGGGACCGATCGGCCTGGTCTCCAAGTCGGGCACGCTGACCTACCAGATGATGTTCGAACTGCGCGACTTCGGCTTCTCGACCGCGATCGGCATCGGCGGCGACCCGGTGATCGGCACCACCCACATCGACGCGATCGAGGCGTTCGAGCAGGACCCGGCCACCAAGGTCATCGTGATGATCGGTGAGATCGGCGGCGACGCCGAGGAGAAGGCCGCCGCCTACATCAAGGCCAACGTCACCAAGCCAGTGGTCGGATACGTCGCCGGGTTCACCGCCCCGGAGGGCAAGACGATGGGCCACGCCGGCGCCATCGTCTCCGGATCCTCGGGGACAGCGGCCGCCAAGCAGCAGGCCCTGGAGGCGGCCGGCGTCAAGGTCGGCAAGACTCCGTCGGCGACCGCCGCGCTGGCCCGCCAGTTGCTGCACGGGTAACGGCCGTCGCCGGGGCGGCGTCAGACCAGCGAAGCGAGCCTGCCGGCCAGCCGTTCCACGTACCGGGCCACCTCGTCGGCGGACCGGTCCGGCAGGCCGAACAACACCTCGGTGACGCCGAGTTCGCGCCAGTGCGCCAACTTCTCGGGCACCGGCTTGAAGTCCAGCGCCACGATCTGCGGCGCTCCGTCGCGACCGGACGCGGACCAGGTGTCCTGCAGCAGCTTCACCGGCCCGTCGATGTCGACGTCGCGCGGTGTGGTGATCCACCCGTCGGCGCTGCGGGCGATCCAGGCGAAGGTCTTCGCGGTGCCCGCCGCGCCCACCAGCACCGGAATGTGTGACTGCACCGGTTTGGGCCACGCCCAGCTCGGGCCGAAGTTGACGAACTCGCCGGAGTACGCGGCCTCCTCCTCGGTCCACAGCGCCCGCATCGCCTCCAGGTACTCGCGCAGCATGGTGCGCCGCCGCCCGGGCGGGACGCCGTGGTCGGCCAGTTCGTCGGTGTTCCAGCCGAATCCGACGCCGAGGCTCACCCGGCCGCCGGACAGATGATCAAGCGTGGCGATGGATTTCGCCAACGTGATCGGGTCGTGTTCCACCGGCAGCGACACCGCGGTGGACAACCGGACCCGCGAGGTGACCGCACACGCTGTGCCCAGGCTGACCCAGGGGTCAAGGGTGCGCAGATAGCGGTCGTCGGGAAGGGAGCCGTCCTCGGTGCCGGGGTGGGCCGCCTCCCGCTTCACCGGGATGTGGGTGTGCTCCGGGACGTAGAAGGTGCGGAAGCCGTGGTCGTCGGCGAGCTTGGCGGCGGCCGCCGGCGTGATGCCACGATCGCTGGTGAACAGCACGAGCCCGTAGTCCATGGCGACGATTAGACAGGGTCGGCCACGGCGACGGTCGGACAGGGTGCCCACGCGGCGGGTGCCGGCGGGTGCGACGACACGTCTGGTGCGCCCCGGGCCGCCGGGTGCGCTAGCGTGGAGGCTCGATCGCCCCGCTCACGCCAGCATGCCCAACAGCACAGGAGAGGCTATGACCTACCCACCCGGTAACCCACCCGGCAGTCCCGGATTTCAGCCCGCCCAGCCGCCGGGCTCCGGTCCGGTTCCGACCCCATCGTTCGTCAAGACGGAGGATGGCACCAGCAAGCTGCCGGTCTACCTGCAAATCGCGGTGATCTTTCTCGGTCTGGCCGTCTATCTGTTGAA
>NZ_JBYCLB010000170.1:0-6556 GCF_057473705.1 Mycobacterium sp. TH-M15
AGACTCGATTTTTGTTGCTGCAGCAGCAAAAGAGGCCGCATAGGCGGTGTAGGTAGTTGTCTGCAGCCGAAATACACCGGTCAGCTTGTCCAGCCCAGACTCGACGTCGGTACCGGTTAGGCCCTTCATCGTAGAGGTAGCCAAATTGGCAGCCGCCACTGCAGCGGTCTGGTCGCTCTCCGCTGCCGTGCTAGCCGTCACTGCACGAGCCGATGCGGTTCGGTATGCCGCTTCCGATTGCTTTGGCCAGTTGCCCTGAATCAAGTTGTACTTGTCGGCGGGCTTGACGACGTCCGGGATGGGGGCCACGGCAATGCTCCAGTCTGCTCATACATGGGTACGGCCATCCTCCCACGGCAGCGTCCGTTGAGTAGCTAACCCTGATATTCGCAGGTGTTCGGGAAGTCGCTCGCCAGCTTGCCGTCCTTGTAGTCAAGATCGTGCCCAGCACTCAACTCAGCGGCTACGTCGCCGTGCGGGACCACCCCGCCCAAGCTGCGCATAAACAAACGCATAGACAAACCTGAAACCGTGGACGGGCGATTTCGACTGTTCGTGGGTGCGTTTGCCGGGGATATGGCGGGGCGGGCGGTGGGCAAGCTGGGATGCGCCGGTTCGGCGCCGCCGGCGGCCGCGGTGCCCTGGCCGACCTCAACCGGGTGTGTACGGCGCTAAAGCTAAATCACCCCGGCAGCACCGGCACCGCGCCGGCCACCAGGAACGCCGGCACCGGCACCCAGCCCTGCCTCTGCTCGGCGGCAGCGCTGGAGAGCTGCACCACCCCACGCGGGTCGGTCACGTACACCGTCGACGGGTCGGCGGCGATCGTCGCGACCGGTGTCTGCAGATTGTCGGTCGGCGCGTCGGAGTTCACCCCGTCGATGTTCACGTACGACACCGGATGCTCGGTGTCGTCGCGGCTGACCACGAGGTCGTCGCCGGTGCGCCAGGCCAGCGAGACCACCGACGACTCCAGGCCGAAGCCCAACCGGCGCGGGAAGGTCAGCGCGAACTGCCCGGCCGGGTTCTGCTCGACGGTGGCCAGGATCACCTGGCCCTCGATCACCATCGCGGCGCGGGTGCCGTCCCGGGACAGCTGCAGTTCGGGGATCGGCCCGGGGAACTTCGTCGACACCGCCCCGGAGTCCACCGGGGTGCGGGCCGGCCGCCCGGACGCGCTCTCCTGCAGCGCCCGCACCACGTTGTTGCCGTCCACCACCACCCAGACCGCGCCGTCCAGCGCCCAGCTCGGCCGGGACAGCCCGTGCCCGTCGACCGACTCCACCGCGTCGCCGCCGAGGTCGCCGATCCACAGCGACGCCGCCGACTCCGGGGTGCCCGGGTGCAGCGTCACCACCGACGCCGCCTGTTTGCCGTCCCGGGACAGCGCGGCCGCGGTCTGGCTCGTCAGCTTGCCGAACGCCCCGGAGACATGGGCCAGCTGCTGGCCGTCCAGGCCGACCAGCTCCCCGCCGACCAGCGCGTGCACCCCGACCCCGGCGCCGTCGGCGGCGCCCGGGTCGGTGGCGGCCACATCGGAGGTGGTCCAGCCGTCGGCGAACCGGTCGTCGAGGGCCTCCCCCTCGGTGTCGATCACGTACGGCCCCTTGATGTCGGCGCGGGCCAGCGTCCAGATGAGCTGCGCGGCCAGTAGCTGCCGGCTGTTGGCGTCGGCGGCCGGCAGCCGGTCCAGGTCGACCCGGGCGCCGCCGTAGCCGCGGCCCACCCCGGTGGCACCGCCGTCGGCCCGGGTCACCGGCCCACGCAGCCGCAGCGGCGGGGCCAGCAGGTTGTGCACGCTGTGCACCATCTCCGGTCGCGGGCCGACGATCAGCTTGGAGACCAGCTCGGTGGCGAGCTGGTCCGGATCGGAGACCGCGACGTAGCGCGGGTCGGGGACCATGGTCTTGCCGGTCGGGTCGACGAAGTACAGCGTGTGCCGCTTGTAGGTGGCCTGGAACTGCTGCCAGTCCAGGAACACCCCGTTGGGCAGCCGGTCGATCCGCCAGCCGCCGGACGTCTTGACCAGCTCGATCGGGCCCGGATCGGGCAGCATCCCCTCCCCGGTCTGGAAGACCCCCACGTCGGAGAGCGTCCCCAGGATGGCCGCCTTCATGGTGATCGAGACCCGGTTGGAGCCGCGGGTCTCCACGAACACCACCTGGTCGATGAGGGTGGCGCTACCGGCGTCGTCCCAGCCGTCGGAGGCCGACTGGGTGAGGAACTGCCGGGCGGCCAGGTGCCGGTTTCCCGGGTCGGCGGTGGCCTTGAGGAACTCGCGGAGCAGCATGTCGGGGTCCATGCCCGGCGTCGGCTTGGGCAGGTTCGACGGCGCCGGCCGCTCCACCGTGCCGATGGCCTGCGGCGCCGACGTGCTGGGCACCGCGGCACAACCGGCGGCCGCGACCCCGGTGACCACGGCGGCGACGGTGACCACCGCACCCAGCAACGTTCTTGCCCGGCGCATCATCCGCTCCTCTGCGCATGCTCGCGCAGCCGCCGCCGCCGCCCGGTGTCGGTGTCTGTGCCGCCGCTGGCGGTCTGCTGGGCGACCGGTTTCAGCGGCAACGGGCTGGTGGTGACCTTGTGGCCCCGCACCAGCGGCAGGGTCAGCCGGAAGCAGGCGCCCTGGCCGGGCTCGCCCCACGCCTCCAGCCGGCCCTGGTGCAGCCGGGCGTCCTCCACGCTGATCGCCAGGCCCAGCCCGGTTCCGCCGGACTGGCGCACCCGCGACGGGTCCGACCGCCAGAACCGGCTGAACACCAGTTTCTCCTCACCCGGGCGCAGCCCGACCCCGTGGTCGCGCACGGTGACCGCGACGGTGTCGACATCGGCGGCCATCCGAATCACCACCGGTTTGCGTTCGGCGTGGTCGATCGCGTTGGCGATCAGGTTGCGCAGGATGCGCTCCACCCGGCGCGGGTCGACCTCGGCGATCACCTCGGTGGCCGGCAGGTCCACCTGCAGCTCCACCCCGGCGTCGTCGGTGAGGTGGCCGACGTTGTCCAGCGCGCTCTTCACCGTCGAGCGAAGGTCCACCGACTCCACCGACAGCTCGGCCACCCCGGCGTCGTGCCGGGAGATCTCCAACAGGTCGTTGAGCAGCGTCTCGAACCGGTCCAGCTCGCTGACCAGCAGCTCGGTCGACCGGCGCAGCGACGGCTCCAGATCCTCGCTGTGGTCGTGGATCAGGTCGGCGGCCATCCGCACCGTGGTCAGTGGGGTGCGCAACTCGTGGCTGACGTCGGAGGTGAACTGGCGCTGCAGATCGCCGAACTCCTCCAGCTGGGTGATCTGCCGGGACAGGCTCTCGGCCATGTCGTTGAACGACACCGCCAGCCGGGCCATGTCGTCCTCGCCGCGCACCGGCATCCGCTCGGAGAGGTGCCCCTCGGCGAAGCGCTCGGCGATCCGCGACGCCGACCGCACCGGCAGCACCACCTGGCGGGAGACCAGCAGCGCGATGCCGGCCAGCAGCACCATCAACACCAGCCCGCCGGTGGCGATGGTGCCCCGCACCACCTGGACGGTGCTGCTCTCGTTGGCCAGCGGGAAGATCAGGTACAGCTCCAGGTTGGTCACGCGGGACGCGGTCGGGGTGCCGATGATCAGCGCCGGGCCGGACAGCCCCTCGGCGTGCACGGTGGCGTACTGGTAGCTGACCTGGCCGGCCTTGACGAAGTCACGCAGCGCCTGCGGCACCTGGTCGACCGGGCCGGCGCTGGTCGCCGCCCGCGGCCCGTCGCCGGGGACCACCAGCACCGCGTCGAACGCGCCGGCCGAGTTGCCCAGCGCCGCCGGGTCGGTCTTGGACGTCAGCGTGTTGCGGGCCAGCTGCAGACTGGACGTCAGCGAGCGGGCCTCCTCCCCGCCGACGATGCCACCGACCGTGTTCCGGGCCCGCTGGATCTGCTCGGTGGCCGCGTGCACCTTGGCGTCCAGCACCCGATTGGTGATCTGGCTGGTCAGCACGAAGCCGAGGGCCAGGATCACCGCCGCCGAAATCCCCACGGTCAGCACCACGACCCGCAGCTGCAACGATCGCCGCCAGACCATCCGGGCGGCCCGGCTCAGCGCGTTGACGCCGTGCAACAGCGGGCCGGACCGGCCCCAGCGCCCCCGAATGCGCGGCTTGGAAGAGCCCCAGATCACCCGCATCGTCTCCGGGCGCCTGTGCCGGGAGTCACGGAGGTCCGGCCTTGTAACCCACTCCTCGAACGGTCAACACCACGGTCGGATTCTCCGGGTCCTTCTCCACCTTGGCCCGCAGTCGCTGGACGTGCACGTTCACCAGCCGGGTGTCGGCCGGGTGGCGATACCCCCACACCTGTTCGAGCAGCACGTCACGAGTAAACACCTGACGCGGTTTCCGTGCCAGCGCGACCAGCAGGTCGAACTCCAGCGGGGTCAGCGAGATCTGCTCACCGGCCCGGCTGACCTTGTGCGCGGGCACGTCGATGTCGATGTCGTCGATGGCGAGCAGCTCGGCCGGCTCGTCGTCGTTGCGCCGCAGCCGGGCCCGCACCCGGGCCACCAACTCCTTGGGCTTGAACGGCTTCATGATGTAGTCGTCGGCGCCGGACTCCAGGCCGAGCACCACGTCGACGGTGTCGGTCTTGGCGGTCAGCATCACGATCGGCACCCCGGAGTCCTTGCGCAGCACCCGGCAGACGTCGATGCCGTTCATCCCGGGCAGCATCAGGTCCAGCAGCACCAGGTCGGGGCGGAGCTCGTGAACCGCGGTGAGCGCCTGGGTGCCGTCACCGACAACCGCGGTGTCGAAACCTTCGCCGCGCAGCACGATGGTGAGCATCTCGGCCAGCGACGGATCGTCGTCGACGACAAGAATCCTTTGCCTCATGGCGTCCATGGTGTCACCAAATCGTGACAAAACCGGGGTGGCGCACCCGCGTTTCGCCGCTTAACTGCGTGTCAACCGGGCCGCAGCAGCGCCGAGGCCAGCTCGGCGACGTCCACGGCGGGGCCGACCACCTGCCAACGGCCGCCGAAGCCGGCACCGGCCAGACCGCGGTACACCGCACCGGTGCGGGCCTGCAGGCCGTCGTCGCGTTCGTAGGCGTCCCGGGTCCGCTCGCGGTCCAGCCGCTCCCGCCCCCGGGCCCGCTCGGCGGCCAGCTTGGCCGGGACGTCGAGCAGCACCTGCCGGTCCGGTGCGGGTAGCCCCAGCCGGTCGTACTCGAGCTCGGCCACCCACCCGACCACCTCGCCGGACGCGTCCTGGTGCAGCCGGGCGGCGCTGTAGGCGGCGTTGGAGGCCACATAGCGGTCCAGGATCAGCACGTCGTGCGTCCCGACCAGCTCCGCGATCTCGGCGCGGGCGCCGGCCCGGTCCAGGGCGAACAGCACCGCCATCGCATACGCCGAGGCGGCCAGGTCGCCGTGCTCACCGTGCAGCGCCTCGGCGGCCAGGTCGGCGGCGGTGGAGTCCCCGTAGCGCGGGAAGGCCAGGGTGGCCACCGCGAGCCCGGCGGCGGTCCAGGCGGTCCGCAGCCCGTCGGCCAGGGTGCGCTTGCCGGCGCCGTCGACCCCCTCGATCGCGATCAGCACGGCGTGAGCCTACGCGTTGAGATTGCGCACCGGGTCGTGCAACAACCGGAGCAACAGCCCGGCACGCAATCTCAACGACGGGGGACCGGTGTCAGTACCGGTAGTGCTCCGGCTTGTACGGGCCATCGACGTCGACGCCGATGTACTCGGCCTGGTCCTTGGTCAGCTTGGTCAGCGTGCCGCCGAGCGCCTCGACGTGGATGCGGGCCACCTTCTCGTCGAGGTGCTTGGGCAGCCGGTAGACCTCGTTGTCGTACTCGTCGCCCTTGGTCCACAGCTCGATCTGGGCGATCACCTGGTTGGAGAAGCTGTTGCTCATCACGAACGACGGGTGCCCGGTCGCGTTGCCCAGGTTCAGCAGCCGGCCCTCGGAGAGCACGATGATCGACCGGCCGGTGTCGCCGAAGGTCCAGACGTCGACCTGCGGCTTGACGTTGTCGCGCACCGCGCCGGAGGTCTCCAGGGCGGCCATGTCGATCTCGTTGTCGAAGTGGCCGATGTTGCCCAGGATGGCCTGGTTCTTCATCGCCTTCATGTGCGCCAGCGTGATGATGTCCTTGTTGCCGGTGGTGGTGACGACGATGTCGGCCTCACCGATGGCCTGCTCGACGGTCTTGACGTCGAAGCCCTCCATCATCGCCTGCAGCGCGTTGATCGGGTCGATCTCGGTGACGGTGACCCGCGCGCCCTGGCCCTTGAGCGACTCTGCGCAGCCCTTGCCGACGTCGCCGTAGCCGCAGACCAGCGCGTGCTTGCCGCCGATCAGCACGTCGGTGCCGCGGTTGATGCCGTCGATCAGCGAGTGCCGGCAGCCGTACTTGTTGTCGAACTTGCTCTTGGTCACCGAGTCGTTGACGTTGATCGCCGGGAACACCAGCTCACCGGCGGCGGCCAGCTGGTAGAGCCGCAGCACACCGGTGGTGGTCTCCTCGGTGACACCCTTGACCGACGCGGCGATCGTGGTCCACTTTGAACCAGCGTCGGCCTT
>NZ_JBYCLB010000171.1:0-3053 GCF_057473705.1 Mycobacterium sp. TH-M15
AACCAACGTCGCCGCGTACGGTGGGCCTGCACCCGCCAATCACGGCAGGCGCCACCCAGGGCCAGACAGCTACGCCCCTGCTAAGTCGGAAGAGCCCCTAAACGCCCAGGTCACCGAACCCACGGAAACGTCAGTAGATCCGGGGGTGACCTACAGTCCGGTGCCCGGTTCCCTGACCAGCCTCCTCGTTGTACGGGTGGCTTTTCGCGGATGTTAACCAACAGGTACGAAGTCTGAACAACTGCCCACACCGTCTGCACGGCCTCGTAGAGAGCGTGCAGAGAAGGTGGCGTCATGGCGGGGGCGCCGGCGCATCGGTGAGGTGTCGGCGCCGCTGGGTAACCTCACCGGCATGACCGTCTATCTGGTGATCCGCGACTTCGACAACGAGACCCGGGAGGAGGGGCCGGAGCTGGCCCGGGTCGAGCCGGAATTCGTTGGCGAGGCGCTGCGCCGCATCCGGCCCGGCCACGACGCGGTGGTGGCCGAGCTGCAGAAGGCGATCGACGACGCGCCGGCGCGTGCGTTCGCCATGGAGAACCCGCAGATCCTGATGTCCCGGCAGCTGGTGTTCGCCGCCGATGCGCTGTCGGTGCAGTTCAGCGCCTACGACGACGTCGAGAAGGAGGAAGCGCGCTACGCCCACTACGGCCGCCCCGAGGATCCGGTCCGGTACGGCGATTGACCGGGGGGCACGGCCCGGCACCCGCCGGCCGCCGGTGACCGGCCGCCTCCCGCGCGGCCGGTCGGACCCGGCCTCCGCCGGCCGATCGTGTTTGCTCGGCCGGCCCGCCGACGGTCCGGGCCGCCCCGCATACTCCAGTTTGTTCAGTAAGAACTGTGGTGACGACGACCGTGGTTTGTCATACTCATCGGATTGCCACGCCCGCATCGCCGCACCGCTCAGCGTGGAGAGGGCGCGATGCGTGGGAATCCGATGAATGAGGCGCTGACAGTGAATTGCAGCCGAGCTGCCGCCGCGGCGGCCACCGACCGGTGACCCTGTTCGCCCAGCCGGGCGAGGTGGATCTCCCTCCGGAGGGCGGTGCCGAGGAACCGGATGACGCCGCGGTGGTGCGCCGTCCGCGGCGATGGTCCCTGCCCAACTGGCCGGTCCAGTGGAAGGTGCTGGCGATCGCGCTGGTGCCGATGGTGCTCGCCGGCGTCTTCGGCGGGCTGCGGGTCTCCACCGCACTGGCCGACGCCGACCGGTTACAGCTGGCGGCCGACAACGCCGAGATGGTCCCGGCGATCAACGATTACATGGCGGCGCTGGGTACCGCGTTGGTCGCCGCCTCGTCCGGCGGTGACACCGGGGGCGCCAAGAAGAACTACGAGAATCGCAGGGACGGCCTGCGGTCGCGGCTGGCGGTCACCGACGTCCCGCCGGATGTGCGGGCCGGGGTCACCACCCTGCTGGACGGCGGTCAGGGACTGCTGAACAAGGTGCTCTCCGGCGGCATCGGCTTGCGCGACCAGGTGACCTCCTACGGGCCGTTGCTGCTGACGGCCGAAGACGCGATCACCGGGTCGGTGCGGGTCGCCGACCAACGGATCCGGGCGCAGGCCGAGGGCCTGAGCCGGGCGGTGGGCGCCCGCGGCCAGATGCTGATGCAGGAGCTGTTGGTCAACCGCGGCGGCGAGATGGAGGACCCCGAGCTGCGGATCTCGATGATCACCCTGGCCGGCACCGAGCCGTCGACGCTGTTCGGGATGAACCAGGTGCTCGGCGTCGATTCGCCGGACGCCAAGAAGCTGCAGCAGCAGTTCATGGTCCGGATGGAGATCATGTCCAATCCGGAGAGCGTGTTGCCCAACAATCCGGAGCTGCGCGACTCGATCCACAGCACCGACCAGATCGCGGTGAGCCTGATCGAGAACACCACCCGGTCGGTGACCACGTCGCTGGCCGACCAGGCCGCTCAGCGGCGCGGCGAGGCGATTCGGGACGCGGTGTTGGTGCTGACCGCGATCGTGATCGCCCTGCTGGTGGTCTGGCTGGTGGCCCGATCGCTGGTGCGACCGCTGCGCACCCTGCGGGACAGCGCGCTGCGGGTCGCCCACAGCGACCTGGAGGACGAGATCGACCGGGTCCGCGCCGGTGACGAGCGGGAGCCGGCGCCGCTGCCGGTGTACACCACCGAGGAGGTCGGCCAGGTCGCGCACGCCGTCGACGAGCTGCACGCCCGGGCGTTGCTGCTGGCCGGTGACGAGGCCCGGCTGCGGCTGCTGGTCAACGAGATGTTCGAGACCATGTCGCGGCGCAACCGCTCCCTGGTCGACCAGCAGCTGGCGCTGATCGACCGGCTGGAACGCAACGAAGACGACCCCGACCGGCTAGACAGCCTGTTCCGGCTCGACCATCTGGCGGCCCGGATGCGGCGCAACGGCGCCAACCTGATGGTGCTCGCCGACGCCCGGCCGGTGAACGACACCGGCCGGGCGCTGGCGCTGTCCGGGGTGCTCAGCGCCGCCATCTCCGAGGTGGAGGCCTACCGCCGGGTGGAGACGGCCTCGTCGCTGCCCGACGTCGCCGTGACCGGGGTGGCCACCGCCGACGTCGTCCACCTGCTCGCCGAGTTGGTCGACAACGCGCTGCGCTACTCGCCGCCGACCACGCCGGTCCGGGTGGTGGCCGAGCCGGTTCAGGGCGGCGGGGTGGTGATCGAGGTCGCCGACACCGGGCTGGGGATGACCACCGCCGACCTGAGGATGGCGAACACCCGGCTGGAGGCCGGGGGCGAGGTCAGCCCGGAGAACGCCCGGCACATGGGCCTGTTCGTGGTCGGCAGGCTGGCGAACCGGCACGGGATCGCGGTGCGACTCTCGACGGTGCGGCTCGCCGCCCGCGGTGTCGTCGCCGAGGTGTACCTGCCGCCGGGCCTGCTGACCGCCGTCGGAGCCAAGCCGGAAGCGCCGGCCGCGCCGCACCGGCCGGCTGCGGTCGTACCACGGCCGCAGCGGCCGCCCCCCGGCACCGAGGCGACCGCCCGGGTGGACGCCCGCAGCAACGGCGCCGACGCCGGGTCGGGCGCCTTTTCGCTGCCGCGGCG
>NZ_JBYCLB010000172.1:0-9287 GCF_057473705.1 Mycobacterium sp. TH-M15
ATTACGCCCCCAGCGGCCCCTTGCAGAGCGTGTACTGGTGCACGCTGGTGTATCCGTCGCGGAACAGCGGCACGCAGCCGGTGAGGTACTTCTGGTAGCGGTCGTAGATCTCCTGGGACTGCGCGGCGATCGCGGCGTCCTTGTTGGCGGCCAGCGCCGCCGCCCAGTCCTGCAGCGTGCGCACGTAGTGCGGGCCGATCTCGTCGTCGCGGGTGACGGTGAACCCGGCCGTCCGGGCCAGGGTCTTGGGCATCTCCACCGACGGTACCTGCCCGCCGGGGAAGATCTCCTTCATGATGAACCGGTTGAACCGCGCCATCGACATGGTTAGCGCGATTCCCTTGCGCTGTGCCTCGTCGGCGCCGCTGATCCCGGTGATGGTGTGCAGCAGCATCACCCCGTCGGCCGGCAGCGCGTCGTAGGCCATCTCGAAGAAGGCGGGGTACCGCTTGTGGCCGAAGTGTTCGAACGCCCCGATGGAGACGATCCGGTCCGCCTGCTCGTCGAATTCCTCCCAGCCCTGCAGCCGCACCTCGACGTTGCGGGAACTGCCCAGCTTGGCCAGTTTTTCAATGGCGTACTCGCGTTGGCGCTTGCTCAGCGTGAGGCCGATGACGTTGACGTCGTAGTTCTCGACGGCGCGGGCCATGCCGCCGCCCCAGCCGCAGCCGATGTCGAGCAGGGTCATGCCCGGCTGCAGGCCCAGCTTGCCCAGCGCCAGGTCGAACTTGGCGTTCTGCGCCTCGTCGCGGGTGGTCTCCGGGGACCGGTAATAGCCGCAGGTGTAGCCCATGGTCGGGCCGAGGAACAGCTCGAAGAACTCGTTGGAGATGTCGTAGATCGACTGCAGCTCGGCGTACTTCGGACGTAGCTCGCTCATCCCCTCCGAACGTACGCCGCTATCTGTGCTCCGCGTGTTATTTGTGCAGGGTGTACTGGTGCACGCTGTCGTAGCCCATCCGGAACAGCTTCACGCAGCCGTTGAGGTACTTGTCGTAGCGGTCGTAGACCTCCTGGGACTGCGCCGCGATCGCCGCGTCCTTGTTGGCCGCCAGCGCCGCCGCCCAGTCCTCCAGGGTCCGCGCGTAGTGCGGCCCGATCTCGTCGTCGCGCATCACCCGGAAGCCGGCCTCGGTGGCGTAGTCCCGGGGCATCTGCGCCGACGGCAGCTGGCCGCCGGGGAAGATCTCCTTCATGATGAACAGCACGAACTTGGCCAGGTCCATGGTGAGCGGGAGGCCCCGGCGCTGCGCCTCGTCGGAGCCGGTGATCGCGGTGATGGTGTGCAGCAGCATCACCCCGTCGTCGGGCAGCGCGTCGTAGGCGGTCTTGAAGAAGTCCGGGTAGCGCTTGCGGCCGAAGTGTTCGAAGGCGCCGATCGAGACGATCCGGTCCACCTTGTCGGTGAACTCCTCCCAGCCCTGCAGCCGGACCTCGACGCTGCGGGTGGTGTCGACCTTGGCCAGCTTCTCGATCGCGTACTCGCGCTGCCGCTCGGAGAGGGTGAGGCCGATCACGTTGACGTCGTATTTCTCCACGGCGCGCTGCATGCCGCCGCCCCAGCCGCAGCCGATGTCGAGCAGGGTCATGCCCGGCTTCAGGCCCAGCTTGCCCAGTGCCAGGTCGAACTTGGCGTTCTGCGCTTCGTCGCGGGTGGTCTCCGGGTAGGGGTAGTAGCCGCAGGTGTAGCCCATGGTCGGGCCGAGGAACAGCTCGAAGAACTCGTTGGAGATGTCGTAGATGGACTGCAGCTCGTCGTACTTCGGCTCGAGCTTGGTCATGTCTGCTGTACTCGCAATCTTTCGGGGGCGCCGCGCGGCCCACACAGCCTACCCGCCGGTCGCCGTCGGCCCCGACGCGCATCCGTCGGGTCAGTCGGCGGCAGCGAAGTTCGCGGTCAGCTCGCCGATGACCCGATCCCACAGCGCTTCGGGCAGGTCGTGGCCCATTCCGTCGATCAGCACCAGCCGGGCGCTGCGGATCGCGCGTGCGACGGCCCGCCCGCCGGAGACCCGCATCAGCCGGTCGGCCAGCCCGTGGATCACCACGGTCGGGGCGCTGATCCGCCGGTCGTAGCCGAGCAGGCTGCCGCTGCCGAGGATCGCGCCGAACTGGCGGGCGAAACCCCACGGGTAGTAGCTGCGCTCGTAGGCCTCGACGGCGTCGGCCCGCAGCTGGGCCTCCGGAACCGGGTAGGCCGGGCTGCCGATGATCCGGCTGACCCGCACCGCGTTGTCGATCACCACCGTGCGCGGCGAACCCGGCGGCGGCCCGTAGATCAGCGCCAGCAGCGCGCGCGGCGCCGGCGGCGGCAGGAACGGCTTGTTGTTGCTGGAGAAGATCACCCCCAGCGACCGGGTCCGCTCGGCGAACCGGGCGGCGACGATCTGGGCGATCATCCCGCCCATCGACGCGCCGACGACGTGGGCGCGGTCGATGCCGAGGTGATCGAGGACCGCGGCGGCATCGTCGGCCATGTCCTCCAACCGGTACACCGCCTTGGTGGGGGTGCCGAGCCAGAACCGGGCCATCTTGGTCAGCACCGAGCCGGGGGCGTGCTGCCGGTCGAACTTGGAGGAGAGCCCGACGTCGCGGTTGTCGTAGCGGATGACGCGCAGCCCCTCGGCGACCAGCTTCTCGCAGAACGCGTCGCGCCACAGCAGCAGCTGCGCGCCCAGACCCATGATCAGCAGCACCGCCGGATCGTCGGGATTGCCGAGGTCCTCGTAGTAGATCCGCACGTCGCCGGAGCGGGCGGTGCCGGAGCGGACGTCCATACTGTCAGGCCTCCAGGTCGTCGGTGTGCTCGCGGCGGACGTCGACCATGAAGTTGGCGAAGTAGCCGGTGAGGTCGGGATCGGACATCATCTGCCACCGCGGCGCGAGCAGCTTCATGTACCGCTCGACGTAGAGGAACTGCTTGCCGATCAACACCAGCTCGCGCGGCAGCTTGACGTCGTAGGCGTCGGCCAGCGCGGAGAGCTGCTTGCCGATCTCGGCATACGACATGTCGCCGAGCGATTTCATGGTCAGCGGGGTGGCGAACGCCGCCAGGTCCTTGGCCGCCTGGCCCTCCGGTTTGACCGTGCCGACCGCGCCCATCAGCACCACGATCTTGCCCGCGGCGGCGTGGTCCTTCTTCACCAGCAGCGCGTACACCAGCTCGCGCAGCAGCCAGCGGGTGCGCGGGTCGATGCGGCCCATGATGCCGAAGTCCAGGAAGACCACCCGGCCCTGATCGTCGACCAGCAGGTTGCCGGCGTGCAGGTCGCCGTGGAAGAGCCCGTGCCGCAGGCCGCCCTCGAAGGTCGAGAACAGCAGCGCCTTGACCAGCTCGACCCCGTCGAAGCCGGCCGTGCGGACCGCCGTGGCGTCGTCGATGCGGATGCCGTGCACCCGCTCCATGGTCAACACCCGCTCGCTGGTGAAGTCCCAGTAGACGTCGGGAACCTTGATGTTGGCGCCGAGCGGGGATGCGTGCAGGTGCGCCACCCAGGTCTGCATCGACTGCGCCTCGATCCGGAAGTCCAGCTCCTCGGCGAGGTTGTCGGCGAAGTCGGCGACCACGTCGCCGGCGCTGAGCCGCCGGCCCAGCTTGGCCAGCTCGACGACCTGCGCGAACCGTTTCAAGATCTGCAGGTCGGCGGCGACCCGGCGGCGGATGCCCGGCCGCTGAATCTTCACCACCACGTCTTCGCCGCTGTGCAGGGTGGCAAAGTGCACCTGGGCGATGGACGCCGACGCGACCGGGGTCTCGTCGAAGCGGGCGAACAGCTCGGCGGGCTCCTTGCCGAGCTCCTCGACGAAGAGCCGGTGCACCGCGAGCGGGTCGGCGGGCGGCACCGCGTCGAGCAGGCTGCGGAACTCCCGAGACAGCGGCTCGCCGAACGCGCCGGGGCTCGACGCGATGATCTGGCCGAACTTGACGTAGGTGGGGCCCAGGTCGGCGAAGGTCTGCGGCAGCTCGGTGATCACCTTCTGCTGGACCGGCCCCGGCCGCAGCAGCCCGCCGAAGACCCGGGCGGTGGCGCGGGTGAGCTGCCAGCCGGTCGCGGCGACCCGGGCCGCTTCGACCGGCAACGGCACCCGGTCGAGTCTGGCCACCGGGCGGGGGACAGTCGAGCTCATTGGTGCAGTCTGCCAAATCGCCGGGCCGATCCCGAATCGGCGTGACCGGCGCCGCCGCCTCGGGATCCGGGCAGCGGCTACCGCAGAACGCCAGCTCAGCGAGGCCGAGCGTAGGCGTCGCCCTTCTGCTGGGCGACGGGTAATACGAGATCTGCGGTTGGCCCACACGGTGCGGTGACCCTCGTAGGCTGCTTGGATGAGGGTCACCGCCGCGGAGTCGACCGAGCTGTTCGTCGGGCCCGCCGACGCGCCGCAGCAGCTGGTCCGGGTCGACTACACCGGCTGCGCCGGGTCGGCCAGCCTGCGCGTCGAGGGCGTCGGACTGAGCGGTACGGCACGCACCGGCGCCGCCGACGACATCCGCGAGATCGCGGTGGCGGTGACGGATCCGGTCCCCGGCGAGCGGCGCCCGGCGCGGGTGGTCGTCGACGGCGAAACCGGCGCCGAGCCGTTCGACTTCACCTTCACCGTCGCCGAGCCCGGCTGGACGATGTTCATGATCCCGCACTTCCACTACGACCCGGTGTGGTGGAACACCCAGGGCCGCTACACCAGCGCCTGGACCGAGGATCCGCCCGGCGCGTGCCGGCAGACCAACGGCATCGACCTGGTCGGCCGCCACCTGGCCTGGGCGCGGCACGAACCGGAGTACAAGTTCGTGCTCGCCGAGGTCGACTACCTCAAGCCGTACTGGGACACCCATCCGCAGCACCGCGCCGAACTGCGCCGGCTGATCGCCGAGGGCCGGGTGGAGGTGCTCGGCGGCAGCTACAACGAACCCAACACGCCGCTGACCGGCCCGGAGACCACGATCCGCAATCTGGTGCTCGGCGCGGGCTTCCAACGCGACGTGCTCGGCGCCGACCCGGCGACCGCCTGGATGCTCGACGTCTTCGGCCACGACCCGCAGTTCCCCGGCATCTGCGCCGACACCGGGCTGACCGCCAGCGGGTGGGCGCGCGGCCCGTACCACCAGTGGGGGCCGATGGCCGACGGCGGCGACGTGACCCGGATGCAGTTCGCCAGCGAGTTCGAGTGGATCGCCCCGTCCGGGCTCGGCCTGCTCACCCACTACATGCCGGCGCACTACGCGGCCGGCTGGTGGATGGACTCCGCGGCGTCGCTGGACGACGCCGAACGGGCCGTCTACCGGCTCTTCACCGACCTGAAGAAGGTGGCCGCCACCCGCAACGTGCTGCTGCCGGTCGGCACCGACTTCACCCCGCCGAACCAGTGGGTCGTCGAGATCCACCGGGACTGGGCCAAGCGCTACACCTGGCCGCGGTTCGTCTGCGCGCTGCCCAGCGAGTTCTTCGCCGCGGTCCGCGCCGAGCTGGCCGCCGAGCACCGGCGCGCGTCGCCGCAGACCCGGGACATGAACCCGATCTACACCGGCACCCACGTCTCCTATGTGGACACCAAGCAGGCCCACCGGGCGGGCGAGAACGCGGTGCTGGAGGCCGAGCGGTTCGCCGTCTTCGCCGCGCTGGTCTCCGGCGCCGACTACCCGCAGGCCGCGCTGGCCAAGGCGTGGACGCAGCTGGCCTACAACGCCCACCACGACTCCATCACCGGCTCGGAGTCCGATCAGGTCTACCTGGACCTGCTGACCGGCTGGCGGGACGCCTGGCGGCTGGGCCGGACGGTGCGGGACACCTCGCTGGCGGTGCTCTCCGGCGCGGTCGGTGGGGCCGCTTCGTCTGATCGGCGGGTGGTGGTGTGGAACCCGCTGGCGCATCCGCGCACCGACGTGGTCACCGCCCGGCTGGCGGAGCCGGTCGGCGCCGATACGCAGCTGCTGGCGCCGGACGGCACGGTGCTGCCCGCCGTGGTCGAAGACGGTGGCCGGTCGGTGACGTTCCTGGCCGCCGGGGTGCCGTCGCTGGGTTGGACCGGCTACCGGCTGGGGCCGGCGACCGGCGCGGCCGGTGGGTCGGGCTGGGAGCCGATGGCCGGTGTCGAGATCGGCAACGAGTATTTCCGGGTGTCGGTCGACCCGCGGCGCGGCGGCGGGGTGGTGTCGCTGGTGCGGTTGCCGGACGGCGCGGAGCTGATCACCCCGGGCCGGGTGGGCAACGTGCTCGCCGACTACGAGGAGTACCCGGCGCACCCGCGCTCCGGCGAGGGCCCGTGGCATCTGGTGACCAGCGGCCGGGTGGACACCTCGACGGCGGCCACCGAGGTCGGCGTGCAGGCCTACCGCTGCCCGCTGGGGGAGCGGCTGGTGGTGCGCGGCCGGCTGCGCAACCGGTTCGGGGTGCTGCTCGCCTACACCCAGACGCTGACCCTGCTGGGTGGTCTGGACCGGCTCGACTGCCGGACCACCGTCGACGGGTTCACCGGCGCCGACGACCTGCTGCGGCTGCGATGGCCGTGCCGGGTGCCGGGCGCGCTGCCGGTCAGCGAGGTCGGCGACGCCGTGGTCGGGCGCGGGTTCGCGCTGCTGCACGATTCGGACAGCCCCGACGCCCCGGCCGCCGCGATGGACACGGCGCGACGCGCGTGGACCCTGGACAACGCCTGCTTCCGCTGGTTCGGGCTGTCCGCGACGGCCCGGGTGCGGGTGGGTGCCGACGCCGTCCGGGCGGTCTCGGTGGCCGAGGTGGTGGTCGCCACGGACGCCGCCCGCTCGGCGGAGTCGGTGCGCGACCTGATGGTGGCGCTGGTGCGCGCCGGGGTGACCGCCACCTGCGGCAGCGCCGACGGACCCCGGTACGGGCTGCTCGACGTCGACTCCAACCTGCCGGACGCCCGGATCGCCCTGGGCGGCCCGGCGGAGAACGCGTTCACCGCGGCGGTGCTGGCCGCCGCCGACCCGGCGTACCCGGCGGAGGTCGCCCGCCAGCTCGCCGAGACCGGACGAGCCCGGGTCTGGGTGCCGGCCGCCGCGCCGCTCGCCGAGGTGTGGCGCTACACCGGCGACACCGTCGACCTGACCGGGCCGGCGGCGCTGCCGGTGCTGGTCGTCGCCGGCACAGACGCCGCGACGCTGGGCGCGGAGCTGGCGGCGCTCGCCGGCGACCTGGCCGACGCCGAGATCGGCGTGGAGCAACGCTGCCCGGCCGGGGCGGAGCCGTTCACGCCGCGCACGGTGGCGCTGGTCAACCGGGGAACGCCGAGCTTCGCCGTCGAGCCGGACGGCACCCTGAGCATCGCGTTGCTGCGCTCGTGCACCGGCTGGCCGTCGGCGTCGTGGTCGGACCCACCGCGGCGCACCGCGCCGGACGGCTCCGCGTTCCAGCTGATGCACTGGAGCCACGGCGTCGACTACGCGCTGGTCGCCGGCGACGGCGACTGGCGGGCCGTGGCGATGCCGGCTCGGGCTGCCGAGTTCGACCAGCCGTTGATCGCCGTCTGCGCCGGCCCGGCCGCCGGTGCCGGCCTGCCCGCATCCGGCTCCCTGCTGGCCGTCGAGCCGGCCGGCCGGGTGGCGCTCGGCGCGCTGAAGCCGGCCGGCAATCCGCTGGCCCACGGCAGCGCCGCGCCGGTCGACCCGGCCACGGTGGCGCTGCGGCTGGTCGAGACGCACGGGGCGGCGACCACAGTCACGCTGCGGTCGACCTTCGGCCCGGTCACCAACCTGACCAGCGCCGATCTGCTGGAACGCCACCAGCCCGGCCGGACCGGCCCGACCGCGCTGCACGGCTACCAGATCGCCACCCTGCTCGGTCGGCTCGGCCCGGCTCAGCCGGCCCGGTTCGGGGCGGCGGCATCAGCCGTGCTGGGCCCGGAGGCCGAGGCCGACCAACCGCTCTACGCCCGCTACTGGCTGCACAACCGTGGTCCCGCCCCGCTGGGCGGGCTGCCGGCGGTGGCCCACCTGCACCCGCACCGGGTGACCACCGAACCCGGAACCGACCTCACCGCGGAGCTGACGGTGGCCAGCGACAGCACCGACCGAGCGCTGGCCGGCTCGGTGCACCTGGTCTGTCCGGCGGGCTGGTCGGCGCGGCCGGCCACGCTGCCGATCGAACTGCCGCCGGGCGGGCAGCTGTCGTCGCAGCTGACGGTGACCGTCCCGGCCGGCGCCGAGCCCGGGCTGTACCCGATCCGGACCCGGCTGAGCGTCGCCGGGGAGAACCTGCCGCCGTCCTGGCGGCAGCCGGTCGAGGACGTGGCGGTGGTCTGCGTCGGCGCGGTCGACCCGGCTGGGTTGCTCTACCTGGTGGACGGCCCGGCAGAGGTCGGGGTGCGGCCCGGCGAGACGGTCCGGCTGGCCGTCACCGTCGGCACCGACGCGCACGCCGACCTGCCGGTCACCGCGGAGCTGGTCAGCCCGTGGGGCACCTGGGAGTGGGTCGACCGAGCGACGCTGGGCACCACGCTGCCGGCGAACGGCACCGTCGAGCTGCTCTTCGACGTGACCCCGCCGGTGTGGGCCCGGCCCGGCAGCTGGTGGGCGCTGGTCAAGGTCGGCTGCGCCGGCGCGCTGGTCTACTCGCCGGCCGCGTGGGTGACCGTGCTCGCCGCCTCGGATCGGCCCGCCGACGACGTCGACCGGCTCTGATGGCCGACCGCTCGCAGCTCACCCTCGCCCTGGACGTCGGCGGCACCAAGATCGCCGCCGGCCTGGTCGATCCGGACGGTGCCCTGGTGCACACCCTGGTCCGGCCCACCGGCGGCGACCGGGACGCCGACCGGGTCTGGGCGGTGGTCGCCGAACTGCTCGCCGAGACGCTGGCCGCCGCGGGCGGCGCGGTCGACGCGGTCGGCGTCGCCTCGGCCGGCCCGGTCGATCTGGTCGCCGGCACGGTCAGCCCGGTCAACATCGCCGACTGGCGCGGCTTCCCATTGCGTGACCGGGTCGCCGCGGCGGTCCCCGGGGTGCCGGTGCGGCTCGGTGGCGACGGGGTCTGCATGGCACTCGGCGAGCACTGGCGCGGCGCCGGTCGCGGGACGGAATTCCTGCTCGGCATGGTGGTCTCCACCGGGGTCGGCGGCGGACTGGTGCTCGACGGCGTGCCCTACCACGGCCGGACCGGCAACGCCGGCCACGTCGGCCACGTCGTGGTCGACCACGACGGCCCGGCGTGCCACTGCGGCGGGCGCGGCTGCGTCGAGGCGGTCGCCTCCGGCCCGGCGATGGTGCGCTGGGCGCAGGCCAACGGCTGGACCCCGCCACCGGGTGCCCCGCCCGACGCCAAAGCGCTCGCCACGGC
>NZ_JBYCLB010000173.1:0-3245 GCF_057473705.1 Mycobacterium sp. TH-M15
TCACCGGGGATCGCGCCGCCGACACCGGCGTACCGGGCGTCCGGCGGCGCCCACTCCGACTGCGCCGGAGCCGCCGGGACAGGCACCGGTATCCGCACCGTGGTGTCGTCCACCGACCCCGGCGCCGACGGCTCCGTTGTCGCCGCCGCCGATTCCGCTGGCGCGACCAGATCGCCGCCGCGGCGCAGAATCCGGGCCACCTGGTGCTGCTCGGACTCAGTCAGCGCTTCGCGGGCGGCGGTGGCCAGCTCACCGGCGCTGCGGTAGCGATCCTCGGGCCGCAGCGCCAGGCCCCGGGCGACCACGCCGTCGAGGGTGGCGCGAACCCGGCCGGGCCGCAATCGGCTGGGCCGCGTCAGCGTCTCGGTCCGGCGGGTGTCGATCGCCTCGTCCAGGTCGTCGGCCGGCTGCGGCGGCGCGCCGGTGAGGCAGGCCACCAGCACGCCGGTCAGCGCGTAGACGTCGGCGAGATGGGCGGTCTCTTCCCCGCTCAGATCACCGCTCAGCCGCTCCGGCGCCCGGTAGCCGGTGCGCGGCGCGTCGTCGGTCGACTCCGGGTCGGCGCCGGCGCCGGCCACCCCCAAATCGGTCAGGTAGGCGATGTCCTCGTCGGTGACCAGGATGTTCTCCGGTTTGACCTCGCGATGGGTGATACCGGCGTCGTGCGCGGCATCGAGCGCCGCGGCGACCTGATGAACGATGGCCACTGCCCGCGGCGGGCTCAACGACCCGGAGGACCTCAGCACTGCCCCCAGATCGGTGCCGTCGATCAGCCCGGTCGCCACATACCCGCGCCCGTCGATCTCGCCGTAGTCGTAGACCGGGACGAGGTGCGGCGCGTCGAGCTGCGCGGCCGTCGCGGCCGCGTGTTGGATCCGGTTCCAGAGCGCGGTGTCGGCGAAGCGATCCGAGATCAACTTCAGCGCCACCAGCTGGTCCTTGCGGGTGTCCTCGGCCCGGTAGACCTCACCCAGCTCACCGCGGCCCAGAAACCGCACCAGCCGGTAGGGCCCGAACCGCGACCCCGCCCGCGCCCCCGGCTCGGTGTTGCCCACCGGCGCTCCCTTCACCTGTTCGCCACCAGAAGCCGAATCTACCAGCCGCCACGACAATTCCCAGACCTGGGAGACCCCGGCAAACTCCCGCTACCTGCACGTTGTCGCAATTTGTCGATCACACGGCATCAGCGCGGCTGCAGCGACACCACCCGATCGTTCCCCCGATCGGCGACGTATACGGTTCCCTTCTGGTCCACCGCCACCGCCAAGGGGGTGTTCAGACCGTTGAACGGCAGCACGGTCGGGCTGCTGGCACCGGACGCCAGCTTCAGCACCCGGCTGCTGTCGTGCTCGGTGACGTAGACGTTGCCGGGGCCGTCCACCGCAATGCCCCAGGGCACCGCGAGCCCGGTGATCGGCAGCACGGTCTGCTCGTTGGAGTCGGCGGCCAGCCGGACCACCCGGTTGTTGTCGGTGTCGGTGACGTAGACGTTGCCACCGCTGTCCACGGCAACCCCGTCCGGGTCCTTCAGATCGTGGAACGGCAGCACGATCTGGTTGTCCGAGTCGCTGTCCAGCTTCACCACCCGGCCGTTGCCCCGGTCGGCGACGTACACGGTGCCGTGCGAGTCGACCGCCAGCCCTTCGGGGTAGTTGAGGCCGTCGAAAGCCAGCACGGTCTGGTCGGTCGACCCGGCGGTCAGCTTCACCACCCGGTTGTTGAAGTCGGTGACGTACACCGCGCCGCTGGAGTCCACCGCCAGCCCCTGCGGCTGGTAGAGGCCGTTGAACGGCAGCACCCTCGGCTTGTCCGACCCCGCCGGCAGCTTCACCACCTTGCCGTACATCCCCTCGCTGGTGATGTAGACGTCGCCGGCCCCGTCGACCGCCACCCCACTCGGGGAGAGCCGGAAGTCGAGGCCGTTGAACGGCAGCACCGTCTGCCCCGACGACGAGGTGCCGTGCGACGGCCGGATGAGGAGGTAACCCGCCACCGCGAGGACGACGGCGGCCAGCGCCGCGCCGATGATCACCGGCGTGCGACGGGACCGGGCCGCCCGGTGTACCGGCACCGGCGGGCTGAAGTCGGGCGGACGCGTCCGGCCGGGCGGCACCGAAACCGACGGCTCGGACGGCGGGCTGCGCCAGCTGCCGCGTTCGGTGGGCGGAGCCGACGAAGTCCACTGGCCGCCGCCGGAGACCACCGGACGGGCCATCGTCTCGGCGCCGGCCCCGACGTCGCCGCCCGCCGCCGACGCTCGGCCACCTCGGCGCAGGATGTCGCCGACCCGGTGCTGCTCGGATTCGCTCAACGCCTGGTGTGCCGCGGCGGCCAGCTCACCGGCGCCGCGATAGCGGTCCCCGGGGTTCTTGGCCATGCCCCGGGCGATCACCTCGTCGAAGGCCGCCGGTACCCGGCCCGGCAGCAGTTCGCTGGGCCGCGGCGGCGGCTTGGTGAGATGGGCGCCGACCGCCTGTTCGATGCTCTGCGTCGGATACGGCGGGCTGCCGGTCAGACACTCGGCCAGCACGCAGGCAAGCGAGTACACGTCGGCGGCCCCGGTCACCTCGTCGCCGGTGAACCGCTCCGGGGCCATGTAGTGGTAGGTGCCCATCGCGGTCCCGGTCTGGGTCAGGCTGGGGTCGGCGGCGGCGCGGGCGATGCCGAAATCCAGCAGATACGCGAAGTCGTCCGCGGTGACCAGAATGTTCTCCGGCTTCACGTCCCGGTGCGTCACGCCGCTGGCGTGGGCGGCGTCCAGCGCGGAGGCGACCTGACGGACGATCGCCACCGCCCGGGCCGGGGCCATCGGCCCGAACTGCTTCAGCAGCGCGGACAGGTTGGTCCCGTCGACCAGCCGCATCTCCAGATAGATCAGGCCGTCGATCTCGCCGTAGTCGTGAATGGGAACCACGTGCGGTTCGGTCAACCGTCCGGCGGCCTCCGCCTCGCGCGCCAGCCGGGCCCGGAACTCCGGGTCGCCGGAGAACTGCGACGAGACCAGTTTCACCGCCACCACCCGGTGCTTACGGGTGTCCTCGGCCTCGTAGACCTCGCCCATCCCGCCGCGGGCCACCAACCGCCGCAGCAGATAGGGGCCGAACCGTGAACCCGCCCGCGAACCCGACTCAGTGCTACTCACCCGGTCCTCCCTTCACCCCGTCATCGGGGGATCACGAAATGGCGTTCACCGCCGACAACAGCTTCGATTTGAACGACTCCGGCAGTGGAATCGACCCGTACTG
>NZ_JBYCLB010000174.1:0-2891 GCF_057473705.1 Mycobacterium sp. TH-M15
AGCCAGGCCTTCTGCTGAGGAGTCAGCGCCGGCCTGGAAACGGCTGCGTCCGGGGAAGTCTCGCCGACGCCGTTGAGTTCGGAGACCACCGATGCCCACAGCGAGGCGAAGTCGGAACTGGGGTTAGCGGTCAACGGCGCGGCCCTCTGCGGTGGTTCGGCATCGGAGTGCAGAGTACTGCCACGAAGCTTGGCTATCCACACCGATATCCACAGCTGTGGAGAACGTGTGGGCGACGGCGGGTGTGTGGTCTGGCAGACCCTGCCGCGTCGCCATCCTTGGTTCGTGATCGGGAACCGTTCCGGCGCGAAACGGCATGGCCAGAAGCTAGCAGGTTTCGGCGCGGGTGACCACCACTTCTTGCAATGCAATTGCTCGACCGGAACGTAGAGACGCAGGATTGGATACGAATGTGACCATTGTGAAGTGTGGGCATCGGCGGCGAGGCTTTTCGAAGCGGTGCGGACCAGGTTTGACCGGCGCAAGCCGCATCAGTACCCTCTAACAGTCGCCCGAACGTCGGCGATACGGCTGCGACCGGTGACCTCGGGCCCGCGCCGGGCAGCGAGACGCAGAAGTTAACCAGGCTTATCAAATGCATCGTCTGCGGCAGGCCGAATGCCGCGCCGCGATGCGTAATGCAGCAAGGAGAGTGTGCCGTGGCCAAGGGCAAACGGACCTTCCAGCCCAACAACCGACGCCGGGCACGGGTACACGGTTTCCGGCTGCGGATGCGTACCCGCGCGGGACGGGCCATCGTCTCCGGCCGGCGCCGCAAAGGCCGGCGCGCGCTGACTGCTTGAGCACGGACAGCCGACCGGTGCTCCCCGCGCGGCATCGAATGCGGCGGCCCGCCGACTTCCGTGCGACGGTCCGATGCGGACGTCGGGCCGCACAATCCGACATCGTCGTCCATAGCCGGACGGTGCACGTGACTGCGGCCGGGATCACCCCTGAACCGGTGGTGGGCCTGATTATCGCCAAGTCGGTCGGATCTGCGGTGCAGCGGCATCGGGTCGCGCGGCGGCTGCGGCACGTTGCCGGCGGCCTCCTTGCCGAGCTGGAGCCAACCGAGCAGGTGGTGATCCGCGCGCTCCCGGGCAGTAGTCGGGTGCCATCTGCGGTGCTGCAACGGCAGCTGCGGGCCGGTCTGCGGGCAACCCGGCGCTCGGCAGGTGCGACTCGATGAGGATGCGACGACGGGCGACGGGCGGCTGGCGCCGCTGGCCGGCGCAGGCAGTGATCTTCGTCGTCGAGATCTACCGGCAGACGATCTCGCCGCTGCGCCCGCCCAGCTGCCGGTTCATACCCACCTGCAGCCGGTACGCGGTGGATGCCCTGGCCGAGTACGGGCTGATCCGCGGGGGCTTTTTGAGTGCGGTCCGGCTGGCGAAGTGCGGTCCCTGGCATCCCGGCGGATGGGATCCGATCCCGCAGCGCGCAGCTCAGCGGGCCGCCTCGTGCGAGAAGCTAGTGGAAAGTAGGCCCGGTGTTTAACCCGTTAAGTCTCGACTACGTCTACTACCCGGTGTCGTGGATCATGTTGTTCTGGTACAAGGCGTTCGCCTGGATGCTGGGTCCGACCAACTTCTTCGCCTGGGCGCTGGCGGTCGTCTTCCTGGTGTTCAGCCTGCGGGCGCTGCTGTTCAAGCCGTTCGTGAAACAGATCCGCACCACCCGCAAGATGCAGGAGCTACAGCCGCAGATCAAGGCACTGCAGAAGCAGTACAGCAAGGACCGTCAACGGATGGCGCTGGAGATGCAGAAGCTACAGCGTGAGCACGACTTCAACCCGGTGCTGGGCTGCCTGCCGATGCTGGCGCAGGTACCGGTCTTCCTCGGTCTGTACCACGTGCTGCGGTCGTTCAACCGGACTACCGGCGGGTTCGGTCAGCCGCATCTGTCGATCGCCGAGAACCGGGTCACCGGAAACTACGGCTTCAGCCCCGCCGACGTCGGGCACTTCTTGGATGCGAACCTGTTCGGTGCACCGATCGGCGCCTTCATGACCCAGCGCACCGGGCTGGAGGCGTTCACCGTTTTCAGTCAACCGGCGGTCATCGCGGTCGGCCTGCCGGTGATGATCCTGGCCGGCATCGCGACGTACTTCAACAGCCGCGCGTCGATCGCGCGGCAGAGCCCGGAGGCGGCCGCCAACCCGCAGACCGCGATGATGAACAAGCTGGCGCTGTACGTCTTCCCGCTCGGCGTCGTGGTCGGCGGGCCGTTCCTGCCGCTGGCGATCATCTTCTACTGGTTTTCCAACAACATCTGGACGTTCGGCCAGCAACACTACGTCTTCGACAAGATCGCCAAAGAGGACGAGGCCAAGAAAGACGAAGTGCTGCGCCGGCGGGCGGCCAACGCCCCGGCGCCGGGAGCCAAGCCGAAGCGACCGGCCAAGGCGCCGGTGGGGGATGCGGCGGCGGACGTCGAACCGGAGTCGGTGGCCGTGGAGCGGTCGGACGACGCCGGCACCGAGGGACCCGGCGCGCGTGCGGTCAATCCCAACCCAGGGACACGGCCGCGGGGGACGCGGCCCGGTGGCAAGCCGAAACGGCGGAAGCGATGACCCGCCGCATGAGCGCGAGATAGTCGGCGAGAGTAGGGAGACGGAAGATGACGGACGCGGAGCACCCGCAGCAAAGCGACAGCGACCTGGAGAGCGCGGCACCCGATGCCGGCGAGACGCTGGAGGACCGACTGGTCGCCGAGGGGGAGATCGCCGGGGATTACCTGGAGGAGCTGCTCGACCTGCTCGACTTCGACGGTGACATCGACCTGGACGTCGAGGGGCGTCGTGCGGTGGTGAGCATCGACGGTGGTGAGGACCTCACCAAATTGGTCGGCCGCACGGGCGAGGTTCTCGACGCGCTCCAGGAGCTGACCCG
>NZ_JBYCLB010000175.1:0-3136 GCF_057473705.1 Mycobacterium sp. TH-M15
CGCCCGTCCGGTTCACCTGCATCTCCGACACGATCGCCGAACAGGGCGGTGCTGGCCTACGGCGACGCGGCCACCGATTTCGGATTCCGGTGCGCCAGTGCGCAATCCGTTGTCACCTGCACCGACACCGGCACCGGACGCGACTTCCGGCTGTCCCGGGATGCCTACGACTTCTTCTGACCCGCCCACCCGGTGAGGCCGGACAGCTCGCCGGCCAGGTTGGCCCGCGCCGCCGCCGCCCAGCGCTTTCGGGCCGACCGGGTGCGGTACAAGCTCGGGGCGCCCAGCAGCGCGCCCAGCACCTTCGCCCGGCCGTCCGCGAACTCGGCGGCGGCGACGTGGGCGTACTCCGCACGCACCGCGGCCAGGATCGAAAGGTCGGCGTCGCACAACACCTCACCGTTGCGGGCACCGGCCGCCGGGTCGTGGCTGGCGGTCAGCCGCACCAGCCGGGCCACCTCGGCCACCAAGCCCGGCCGGAAACCCAGTGTGGCCAGATCTTGTTCGGCGCGGCGGGCACTGCTCTCCTCGTCGTCGGGCCGGCCCCGGTAGACCGCGTCGTGATTCAGAAGTTGATCATGTGGCCGGTCAGGCCGTGGAAGCACTCCTGCAGCGCCTCCGACATGGTCGGGTGGGTGTGCACGTTGCGGGCCAGTTCGGTCGCGGTGAGGTCCCACTTCTGCGCCAGGGTGAGCTCGGGCAGCAGCTCGGAGACGTCGTGGCCGACCAGGTGCCCGCCGAGCAACTCGCCGTACCGCGAGTCGGCGACCAGCTTGACGAAGCCGCTGGGGTCGCCCACGCCGTGCGCCTTACCGTTGGCGGTGAATGGGAACTTGACGACCTTGACGTCGTACCCGTCGGCGCGGGCCTGCTCCTCGGTGAGCCCGAAGCTGGCCACCTGCGGCTGGCAGAAGGTGGCCCGCGGCATCATCCGGTAGTCACCGAGCGCCATCGTCTCCACTCCGGCAATGGTTTCCGCGGCCACCACACCCTGCGCCTCGGCGACGTGGGCGAGCTGCAGCAGACCGGTGACGTCACCGATCGCGTAGATGTGTTCCACGTTGGTACGCATGTACTCGGTGACGCCGATCGCCTTGCGATCGGTGAGCGCCACCCCGGCGGCGAACAGGTCGTAGCCCTCGACGTTGGGGGCGAAGCCGATGGCCTGCAGCACCTTGTCGGCCTTGAGTTCCTGGGCCTGGCCGTCCTTGCTGACCGTGACGGTGACCGGTGATCCGTCGTCGGTGATGCTGTCCACCCTGGTCCCGGTGAGAATCTTCACCCCGAGCTTCTTGAACGCCTTCTCGATCTCCTTGGACACCTCGACGTCCTCGTTGGGCAGCGCCCGCGGCAGGAACTCCACCACGGTGACGTCGACGCCGTAGTTGGCCAGCACGTAACCGAATTCCATGCCGATGGCACCGGCGCCGGCGATCACGACGGAGCCCGGCAGCTCCCGGGTCAAGATCAGCTGTTCGTAGGTGACGACGTTGGCCGACAGCGACGTGCCCGGAACCAGCCGGGTGCTGGAGCCGGTGGCGATGATCGCATTGTCGAAGGTGACCGCCTCGGTCCCGCCGTCGTTCAGCGCGACCGAAAGAGTGTTCGGGTCGGTGAACGTTCCATAGCCGTTGATCTCGGTGATCTTGTTTTTCTTCATCAGGAAGTGCACGCCGGCCACCCGGCCCTCGGCCACCTTGCGGCTGCGGTCGAACGCCGCGCCGTAGTCGAAGCTGACCTCGCCGCTGATGCCGAACGTCTTCGCCTCGCGGGAGAAGATGTGCGCCAGTTCGGCGTTGCGCAGCAGCGCCTTGGACGGGATGCAGCCGACGTTGAGGCACACCCCGCCCCAGTATTTGGGTTCGACGATGGCGGTGTTGAGGCCCAGCTGGGCGGCGCGAATGGCCGCGACGTACCCGCCGGGACCGGCTCCGAGAACGACGACGTCAAAGTGGGTCACCTACCCACCCTATCCGGCGCTCGCCGTGGTCGGTCGGCAACCGGTCGCGGCGGGCACTCGGGCGGCATGCGCCGAGGGCAGGGATTTCCTGGTGCATGGAGGGACGTCGGGGGAAGCGGGTTCAACCGCAAGCGATGAAACCCGACCTGCGGAGCCATCTCGGCGCCTGGAACAGCGCCGGGCGCGCTCAGTACGGCAGGATGCCCGCCACGCAGGGGCTGACCTGTTGGCAGTAGTAGTGGCCGTAGAGGACCGCCGCGGCGACCATCGACGCGGGCACCGCCGACATCACCGCGATGGCCAGCGTCGAAACCAGCGGCTTGTCCGGCACCATCGCCATCAACACCGCCCCGACCGTGCACACGACCACGTACACCAGCACGACGAAGACCGCCGGGGTCTTGTCGAACGCCGAGTGCCACCAGTAGAACAGGCCGAGCCCGACGCCGGCCGCCGGCCCCCAGACCGCGACCAGCGCAGCCGCCAGCTGCCACCACCGCAGAAAGTAGAACTGGCCGGGCACGGTCTGCGGGGTGGCGGCCGCATGGCGCGGCTTTCCCGCCGGCAGCGGCTCGGTGCCGGCCGCCGGTTCGACGGCCGTCGGCTCGGTGGCGGGTGGTTCGGCGGGTGGTTCGGCGGGTGCCGGATCGACCACGGCGACCGAGGCCGAACCGAGGGTGTCGGTGCTCGCCTCGGCGCCGCTCGGCGGTTCGGCCACCACGGCCGGCACCTGCTGATCCGGCGGATTCCCGGCGATGTCGTCGTCCACCAGCGACCACGCCCGGGCCGGCCCGAAGAGCCGCGCCGACTGCGGGCCGGTAGCGAAGGGCGGCGCCGGGTGCGCTTCGGTCCTCGGCATCGAGCCGGTGTCCTCGCTAGCCACCGCCCATCACCTGACCCACCGCGAGCACGCCGAACCAGCTGGTCGCCAGGGCGAGCAGGAACGCGCCGGCGCCGATCATCCACCGGCGGGTGGCGATCAGGATCAGTAGCAGACCGATGCCGCTGGGCACCCAGAGCACCAGTGCGACCACCACGTCGGGCCGCATCTGCACCACCGCGAGCAGCCTCGCGCCGACCGCGGCGAGCACCCCCACCGCGGTCCCGAGCAGCATCGCGCCGGCCAGCGCCCGTGGGCGCGGTAACGGGATCACGGCACGAAATTTTAGGCTCTCC
>NZ_JBYCLB010000176.1:0-1525 GCF_057473705.1 Mycobacterium sp. TH-M15
GGTCGGCGGAGAACTCGCCCGGGCTGAAGAACCGCCCACTGCGTTCCAGCAGCTCCTCGAGCGGACCGCCGATGGGCGGGGTCACAGTCATCGGTGAGCCTCCTTCGAGCTGAGCTGCGCGCTCGGCCACTGAATTGTCGGCAGCCCACCGAGCGCCGGCCGTCATGGAATTCGGCGCCGCCGTCGCGGTCGGCAAGGCGCGGCCGACGACTAGCCAGCATACGACTTATATCGCCTGACGACCATATACGCCGCTGTGAGTCCGTTGTGTCGATTCTGGAAATCCGCGGACGGTGGCACACGGGCTCGGTGCGGTCAGCCGGTTTCCAGCGCCCGGGTCAGCTCCGGCAGCCAGGTCCGGTCGGCGGGCACCCAGTCGATCTTCGCCAGTTCGTCGGCGCCCGCCCAGCGCAGTGCGTGGTGGTCCCGGGCCCGCGGCTCACCGCGCAGCAGCGCCACCCGGTAGGCCCGCAGGGTGGTGGTCGCGTTCAGCGCCACGTCGGCACCGAGCCGCTCGCCTACCTGCACGGCCGCGCTGTCGACGCCCAGCTCCTCGGCCAGCTCCCGGGCCAGCGCGGCCCGCTCGGTCTCGCCGGCGACCACCTTGCCGCCGGGCAGCTCCCAGCGCCCGGCCAGCTCCGGTGGGTGGCGCCGCTGGGCGACCAGCACCGTCGCACCGGCGATGACGGCTCCGGCGACCACGATCTGGTTCGGCATGGCCAGAAACGGTATACCGTCGGGTCATGACGGTGTTGACCGACGAACAGGTGGCCGCGGCACTGCCCGAACTCGACGGCTGGGAGCATGCCGACGGGACGCTGCGCCGATCGGTGAAGTTCCCGTCGTTCCTGGCCGGGATCGACGCGGTGCGTCGGATTGCCGAGCACGCGGAGAAAAAGAACCACCATCCGGACATCGACATCCGCTGGCGCACGGTGACATTCGCCCTGGTGACACACGCCGTCGGTGGCATCACCGAACACGACGTGCGGATGGCCCACGACATCGACGGGATCCTGGCCGGTTGAACCCGGTCGTCGCGATCCAGGCCAGCGTCACCACCGCCGCCACGACGTAGGCCAGGCCCGCCCAGGCCAGATACCACGGTCGCCCGATCTCCCAGATGCTCGGCTGGGCGAAGCTCAGCAACCACGGCACGCCGACCAGGGTCAGCCCCAGCCAGCCCCAGCCCAGCACCCGGGCGCCGAGCCGGCCGGCCAGTGGGCCGTGGACGAACCAGATCATCAGCGGCACCAGCCACACCCAGTGATGCGTCCAGGAGATCGGCGAGGCGAGCAGGCCGAACAGCTCGACCACCAGCAGCAGCCCCAGCGGATCGGATCCGGGCCGCGCGGCGCTCAGCGCATGCCAGGCCAGCACGGCCAGCACCAGGGTGGCCAGCACGGCGGCGATCACCAGCGGGCCATGGCCGGCGTCGTGGCCGAGGATCCGGGATATCCCGCCGCGCCACGACTGGTTGAACGAGGTGCCGATCGGCCCCACCCGGCCGGCGTCGCCGAGCAGT
>NZ_JBYCLB010000177.1:0-2917 GCF_057473705.1 Mycobacterium sp. TH-M15
CACCGGCGACCGGCGACGCTATCGCCGGTGTCGGATCGCCATGGTAGTCGTTACCCATCTACACACCAACACCGTAAGGCCGACCCCTGACAACCCAGACCTATCGGCGCGCCCGGCACACTGTGTCGGCACTGCACGCCCACCTGGTGTTCGTAACCAAATACAGGCGGAAACTGTTCACCGACGCCATGCTCACCTTCACCGAGCACACCATGCGCACCGTGTGCGGCGAACTCGACGCCGAACTGGTCGAGTTCAACGGCGAGACCGGCCACGTCCACCTGCTCGTCGCCTACCCGCCCACCCTGGCAATCTGCGACCCCGCCCGCCGCCTCAAAGGCCGCACCACGCACGCGGCGCGCCGCGAATACACCGGCACCTGCGTGCGCGCCCGCATGCGTGGCCACCTGTGGTCGCCGTCCTACTTCGCCGTCTCCTGCGGAGGCGCACCACTGTCGATCATCAAGCAATACATCGACGGACAAGCCCGACCACTCTGAACGCCGGGCTCCGCCCGCCGACACACCGGATGGGCTAACCCCGGCCTGAAGTCCGAGGCTTGCGCCCAAGAATTCGGTCACCGTGTCCTGCCCGGACGCCAGCACGGTGGTGTAGGACTTCGGGTCCGGTGTCGGGCTGCCCAGCGGGGTGTCCCGGTCGAAGAACAGCAGCTGCTCCGGGGTGGGTACGCCGGAGTCCACGCACGGATCCGACCGCGGAGCGGGCGGGGCCGCCGGTCGCCACAGGCAGCCGGTGACGGCGCCGGCCAGGGCCGTGAGCATCGCGAACATCGGCAGTGCCCGCACAACCGAGAGCCTAGTGACCGCCGGCGAGCCGCCCCTTTTAGGCTGTCGTGATCGACGTCCGACCGGAATCGATGTCCGAACAACAAAAATCGATGTCCGAACAACAAAGGAGTACCAGCATGGCGTGGTTCCTCGCGCTGCAAGGGCCGCCCAACAAGCTCGGCCAGTCGCCGACCTACGAGCTGCACGAGTCGGCCGAGGTCGACCGGATCGCCCAGGAGATGGCCGGTTCGGCGGCGGAGGACCGGGCGGTCGCGATTCCGGCCGTCTTCCAGAACGGCCGCCAGAAGGTCACCGTGTACGTGCGGCCGGCCGCCTGGGGCGCGTGGGCGTTCTACCAGATGACCGAGGACGAGCGCCGGGAGATGATGGCGGCCAACCCGCTGATCAACGCGATCGCCCAGGCGCAGGTCAGACAACCCGCTCAGCAGGCCGCGCCGCGTCCGCCGGCCGGCCCGGCGCAGCCGCCCGGCCCGGCCACGCTGCCCCGGCTGCAGTGACGGAGCCGCCAGCGAGCCGCTGGCGGCAGCGGTGTCCGGCTCCCCCGGGTGGACTCGAACCACCAACCCTTCGGTTAACAGCCGAATGCTCTGCCAATTGAGCTACTGGGGATTGTCTGTCCGCATCGGGACGACAGCGACTCTAGCGTACGGCAGGCCGGTGGGTGAGGCAGGATGGACCCGATGGAGTCACCGCAGCGTCGTCTGGAGGGACCGCTTTGATCCGCTATGTCGTGGTGTTGGGGCTGGGCTACGTGTTGGGCACCAAGGCGGGCCGGCATCGCTACGAGCAGATCGTCGGCACCTACCGGGCGGTGACGGCGAACCCCGCGATCAAGTCACTGATCCACGGCGGACGTCGGATGATCGCCAACCGGGTCTCCCCGGACCAGAAGATGGTGACCCTGACCCAGATCGACGGGGAGATCAGCGTGCTGGAGCCGCAGCGGCCGGAACGGAACTGAACCGGTCGCCTCATGCGGTCAGGTCGTCGCCGCTGGCCTGCTCCAGCAGGCTGCGCCGGTAGGCCTCCATGGCGACCAGGTCGCCGAAGAGCGCGTGGTACTCGTCGCTGTGGTCGACCGGTGACATCCGCTGCAGCTTGGATTTGACCTCGGCGATCTGCCGGCCGACCCATACCTCCTGCAGCCGGGCCAGCACACCGCCGATGTAGCGGGGCAGCTTGTCGTCGTCGACGCGGATGCCCTCCACACCCAGCTCGTGGATGAGCCCCGTGGTCAGCTCCGAGCTGGTCTGCCCACGCACCGCCTCGATCCACTGGGCACCGGTGAGCCCGGCGCCGGTTCCGCCGGCCGCGTCGACGGCGGCGCGCACCGCCGCGTAGCCGGGGTGGGTGAAGCTGTCCCCGGTCAACGTGTCGAAGACCGGCCCGGCCAGCGCCGGGTACTGCAACGCCGCCTTGAGCGCCTCGCGCTGCGGCCACAGGGCCGGGTCGGCCGGCTCGGGGCGCGAGACCCGGGGCACCGCCGCGGAGGTCTCCCGGGCCGGGTGATGCCCGGCAGCGGCCCTTCGGCCGCGCCCGGCGGCGCGCACCCGGCCGATCACCTGCGCGACGTCGTCCCAGCCGACCCAGCCGGCCAGCTGACGGGCGTACTCGTCGCGCAGCGTGGGGTCCTTGATCTGGGCGACCATCGGCACGCACCGGCGCAGCGCCGCCACCCGGCCCTCGGCGGTGTCCAGGTCCGTCTCGGCCAGCGCGTTGCGGATCGCGAACTCGAACAGCGGGGTGCGCCGGGCCACCAGGTCGCGCAGTGCCTCGTCGCCGTGCGCCAACCACAGATCGCACGGGTCCATGCCGTCGGCGGCCACCGCGACGAACGACTGCCCGGCCAGCTGCTGCTCGCCGTCGAGGGCCTTGACCGCGGCGGCTCGACCGGCCTGGTCGCCGTCGAAGACGTAGATCAGTTCGCCGCGGAAGAAGTTGTCGTCCATCATCAGCCGGCGCAGCATCGCCAGGTGCTCGTCGCCGAACGCGGTGCCGCAGGCGGCCACCGCGGTGGTGACACCGGCCTGGTGCATCGCCATCACGTCGGTGTAGCCCTCGACCACCACCGCCTGGTGCCCCCTGGCGATGTCCCGTTTGGCCAGGTC
>NZ_JBYCLB010000178.1:0-7682 GCF_057473705.1 Mycobacterium sp. TH-M15
ACGTCACGGGCCCAATGGTACGGCGGGCGGCACCCGCGCCAGAAATTCGCTCACCTCGGCCGGGTTGCGCAGCACGTGGACGTCGGCGGTGCCGGCGGTCGCGCCGACGGCCGCGGTGATCCTCGGCGTCCACCGGCGCCGGTAGCGGACCAGCCAGCGATGATTTTCCGGCTCCGCCGCCGGCGATGATGACGACCCGCTGCGCTGCTCGAACCTCGATTTATCCCCCGTCCAGCCGCTGGCCGGTGAATCGCCACGAGGACTCGTCGCGCGACGCCGCGGGGTCTAGAGTCAGGGCAGGCTCAACCGGACAGGAGACCCCCATGGCGTTCAACCCGAAAGACGCCGTCGCCGCGGCGCGTGACATCGCGGCGCACGCCGTCGACAAGGCGTCCGACATCGTCGAGGATGCCGGCGACATCGTCCGCGGCGACATCGCCGGCGGTGCCAGCGCGATCGTTCAGGACTCGATCGACATCGCCACCCACGCCGTGGACAAGGCCAAAGAGGTCATCACCGGCAAGCGCGACGAGGCCGACGATGCCTAGACCCGGCGGCGTTCCCGCTCGACGGCCAGTTCGGTGCTGACCACCTGGTAGGCCAGCGACTGGCTGTATCCGCGGCGGGCCAGCATCGCCGCCAGCCGACGGCTGACCCGCACGTCGTCCTCGCCGAGTGCCTCTCGGCGCAGCCGGTCGCGTACCAGCTTTTCGGCCCGGTCCCGTTCGGCGTCGGCGCCGATGCCGGCCAGGGCCGTGGCGATCACCTCGTCGTCGACGCCCTTGGTCCGCAGTTCGGCGGCGATCACCCGCTTGCTCTTGCCGGCGCGGGTCTGACGTGACCGCACCCATTGCCGGGCGAAGTCCGCGTCGTCGATCAGGTTCACCATGGCCAGCCGGTCCAGCACCCGGGCGCTGACGTCGTCGGCGTAGCCGCGTTTGGCCAGCTGGCCGGCGAGTTCGGCGCGGGTACGGGCCCGGGCGGTGAGCAGGCGAAGGCACAGCGCCCGAGCCTGCTCCTCGCGCCTGGCCGGGTCGACCTCCGGGGACTCAGAAGTCGACGGGGGCGGGCAGGACGCCGTCATCGGTCAGCTCGTCGGTCAGCACGGCGCCGATGCCGAGCTTCTCTTTGATCTTCTTCTCGATCTCGTTGGCCACGTCGACGTTCTCCAGCAGGAAGTTGCGGGCGTTCTCCTTGCCCTGCCCGAGTTGCTCCCCGTCATAGGTGAACCAGGAACCGGACTTGCGGATAAAGCCCTGGTCGACACCCATGTCGATCAGCGAGCCCTCGCGGCTGATCCCCCGGCCGTACAGGATGTCAAACTCGGCCTGCTTGAAGGGGCTCGCCACCTTGTTCTTCACCACTTTGACCCGAGTACGGTTGCCCACCGCGTCGGTACCATCCTTGAGCGTCTCAATCCGCCGGACGTCCAGGCGCACCGAGGCGTAGAACTTCAACGCCTTTCCGCCCGTGGTGGTTTCGGGAGAGTTGTGCACCATCACCCCGTCGACGAAATAGTTGTGACCGCCCTCCACCTCTATATCGAAGCGGTGCATCGACCGAGTACGCGGCTTGACATACACGTCCAGCACCCGAGCGGGCACCAGTCGTTGGGTGGGTTCGACAAACTGCGGCGCTACGGAGCTTTGACCACGGAACCGTGGCAGCAGCTTGTACTCCATCGACGGCGCCATGTAGGGCGCCACCATCTCCTGGAACTTCGCCGTGGCGGCGGTGGTGAACACCAGCACCGCCTTGCCCGCCGAGCCGGATGACCGCAGACGCACATCCAACCCGTGGACATCGCGCAGATAGTCACGCAACCGTGTCCGCGTTCCTTCGCTCATCGCTTCCAAGCAGATTTCACTCCGCCCACTGCCGCCGGCGGTGCGTTGCTGTAATCCCTTGGAGCGAACGGTGAACGAACCGTCATCCATGTACCAGATGGCCAGCGCCAACGGGGTGAGCGCCTTGAGGTACTCGTCGGAGAAGAATTTCTTGCCATCTCCGAGGTACACCGCGCGCTGCAGTTCGGCCAGCTCGGGCAATGGGGTGAAGTCGACGAAGTGTGCCCCTTTGGCGTTCTCGCGCACCGAGTGTCCGATGTTGCCCAACAACGCCGTCTTCCACTGCAGGTACTCGACCTGTTTGGCGCCGTGTCCCAGCCGGAACCGGACCCCGTTGCGGTCGCGCCGATTGGGTGAGAGGTTCCCGTCGCCCATCAGCGAACCGAGGATGACCTGGAATTGCTGGTCACTGAGTAACTGCGGCTCGGCGGCCAACACCCGGTCACCGGTTATCAGCTCACCGGCTTCGGTCCAGCCGCCCGGCGTGCGGATCAGGTGGTTGGGCGTTGCGGCGAACTGAGATTTGCCGTTGCCCCCAGACTTCTCGACCGTGAACTGCAAGAAGTGTTCGGCTAGCCCGTTGTCGAACCAGTTCACGATCTTGCGCGGGACGAGTTGGTCAGCCACTGGGTCGTAGGACAGCACCTCGACATCCATCTTGTTGTTGACAATCTTGCCGATCTTCTCGGTGCTGCCATCGGCGAGCGTCACCCGGGTGCTATAGCTCATGCATCCGAACATCACACCGATCTTCTCCCGCAGCTGGTTGATGAAGATCGCGGTGGTTCCCGAGTTGTTCATCGCGCCGGTCATCTTGCGCAGCGCCTGGCTCATCAGCCGGGCCTGCAGACCGACGTGGCTGTCGCCCATCTCGCCCTCGATCTCGGCGCGCGGCACCAGCGCGGCTACCGAGTCGATGACCAGGATGTCCAGCGCACCGGACCGGATCAGCGTGTCGGCGATCTCCAGCGCCTGCTCGCCGGTGTCGGGCTGGGACACCAGCAGCGAGTCGGTGTCCACCCCGAGCTTCTTGGCGTACTCGGGGTCCAGCGCGTGCTCGGCGTCGATGAACGCCGCGATGCCGCCGGCCGCCTGGGCGTTGGCCACCGCATGCAGTGCCACGGTGGTCTTCCCGGAGGATTCCGGGCCGTAGATCTCGATGACCCGCCCGCGGGGCAGGCCGCCGATGCCCAGCGCCACGTCCAGGGCGATCGACCCGGTCGGGATGACCGAGATCGGTTGACGCACCTCGTCGCCGAGACGCATCACCGATCCCTTGCCGTAACTCTTCTCGATCTGGGACATCGCCAGCTCGAGGGCCTTCTCGCGATCGGGTGCTTGCGCCATGACGTCTCTCCTGTAGCTCGGTGTTCGGTTGACCGGTTTCGGTCGATTGGCCGTGACGCTAACAACAGGGTCTGACAAGTACGCCTGACCAGCGACGAGGCCGTCGAACAGGCTCCACAGTAAACGAACACGTGTTCGATTCAAGTGTGACACGCCGGGCCGTGGATTCAGGCGGCGATCGACTCTGCGGTGAGTGCGCCAACTCTGCGGTGGCGGCGCCTACCCGAGCGGCGAATCCCGCCCGGTACGCAGTCCGGAAGCAGCCCGGTCACCACTGATCCCGCGGCACGTCGAAGTCCGCACACAGCGCCCACCAGACGTCGCGCGGCTCCACCCCGTCCTCGATCGCCTGCGCGGCGGTGCGCCCGCCCAGCGCGGTCAGCACATGGTCGGCCAGCACCGAGGCGCCGTAGCCCGAGCCGAACCGCAGGGTGACCCGCTCGTGAAAGTCCGTCAGCCGCACCCCAGCCAACCTACCGAGCGTCGGCCAGCGCCTCGTCGCACACCCGCACCGGGTCGGCCACCCGCGCGGCGCTCGCCGCGGCAGCCCGGGCGGCAGCCCGGTAACCGGGCGAGGCCAACACCGCGCCGACCGCAGCCACCAGCGCGCCGGCGGTCAGCGGTCGCACCAGCAGCCCACTCCCCTGCCGGACAACCCGATTGGCCAGCTCCCACTGGTCGCCCCCGCCGGGCACCACCACCAGCGGCACGCCGGCCAGCAACGACTTGGCCACCATGCCGTGGCCACCGCCGCTGATCACCAGGTCGGCGTGGGTGAGCAGCTCGTCCTGTCGCCCCAGCCCGGCCGCCGCCCACCGCGGCAGCGCCAGCTCGGAACCGCCCAGCCGGGACACCACCAGCCGAGCGCCGGCGGGCAGCCCGGAGCCCGGGACCAGGCAGTCCAACGCCAGACCGACCAGCCCCACCGCTCCGGTGGCCGCCGTCGACGGCGCGACCAACACCACCGGCCCCGGGCCGGGCGGGACCGGCAGCACCCGCTCGGTCGGCTCGAAGTGCAGCGGGCCCACCACGACCGCCTCGTCCGGCCAGTCCGGGCGCGGCACCTCCAGCGCCGGCAGGGTGGCGATCAACCGACGCAGCGGCCCGGGGTCGTCAGCCGGCAGCCCGATGCCCGCCCGGGCGACCGCCCGCTGCCGCAGCCCGGCCCGCCACGACCGCGCACTCAGCGCCCGCAGCACGGTGTCGCGCAGCTGGCCACGCCGCCCGACGCCCGGCGCCAGCCCGGTGCCCACCGGCGGCAGCCCCTTCGACGGCAGGTACAGCGGGTGCGGGTCGAGTTCGACCCACGGGATACCGAGCAGTTCTGCGGCCATCCCGCCGCAGGCGGTGATCACGTCGGAGACCACCAGGTCCGGGGTGAGCGAGCGCAGTCGGTCGAGGTTGTCCAGCGTCATCCGGGCGGCGCGGTGGTGGATCTTGGCGCCGGCGTCGCGGTCGTCGTCGGCGGCCGTGGGGTCCAGGCCGACCAGCTCGGCGGAGTCCACCCCGGCCGCCCGGGCGGTGTCCAGCCACCGCACCCCGGTCAGCAGGGTCGGGGTGTGACCGGCGGCGGCGAACCGCAGGCAGAGCGCGATCGCCGGGAACGCGTGCCCCGGATCCGGACCGGCGACCACCACCACCCGCATCCTGCTACCGTGCCACAGCCGGTCACCCTAGGCTGAGGCGGTGACTCCCGAACAGACATCCGTCGAGACCTTCCTGGCCGCACTGGCCGCCGACGACCTGGACACCGCCGCCGACCTGCTCGCCGACGACGTCGTCTACCAGAACGTCGGGCTGCCGACCATTCACGGCCGCCGCGCCACCATCGGGGTGTTCCGCCGGATGCGCGGCCGGGTCACCTTCGAGGTGAAAACCCACCGGATCGCCGCCGACGGCGCCGCGGTGCTCACCGAACGCACCGACGCGCTGGTGATCGGCCCGCTGCGGCTGCAGTTCTGGGTCTGCGGCGTGTTCGAGGTGCACGACGGACGGATCACGCTGTGGCGCGACTACTTCGACTTCTTCGACATGCTCAAGGCGACGGTGCGCGGTGTGGCCGGCATCGTGCTCCCGTCACGACCGCCGTCTTTCTGACGCAGCCGGCTAAACCAGCCGGCCGAGTTCGTCGAACGCCTGCGCCCAGCCGAGCAGCCGGTCGGTGACGCCCACCAGCTGGTCGCGGTAGTGCCGCCGCTGCGGCTCAGCACCGCCGTTGGCGACCGAGACCAACTGTGCTGCGGCGGTGACCATCTCGTTGTACTGCCGGACGCCGGAGCCCAGCTGTGCGGTGTACGCGTCGATGGTCGGCGTCAGATATCCGCGCGAGTCCGGGGCGAACCGCGCGGTGCGCTCCATCGACACCACCTCGGCGGCGGTGGCGGTCATCGCGGCGGCGGTCTGGTTGGCCGCCGCGGTCAGCTCGTCGATCTCGCCGGCCGGCAGCAGCCGGCCCCGCTCCAGCACCCCGAGCAGCGAGAACAGGCCGCGTTCCGAGGCGTTCAGCGCCGACATCGCCGGCCGGGCCGCCGAGCCGTGCGGCGGCAGCCGGCGGCTGGTGCCGGGCCGGTGTGCGGGCAGCGGCATCGACCGCAGCCAGCGGTAGCGCAGCAGCGTCACCATCGCCAGCGCCGTCGCGCCGACCGCGACCGCCCCCGGGATCAGCAGCGCCCAGGCCGGCGTCGACCAGGACGCCAGCACCGCCGTCACCACGGTCCAGAACAGGCAGCCAGCGCCGAAGACCAATCCCCAGCGCAGCGCCCGGCGACGCTGCCGCAGCACCCGGGCCCGCGGATCGGTCGCAGCGGTGACCCAGTACGCCAGCAGGTCGGAGAGTCGGCCGGCCGCGGCATAACCGCGGCGCAGCACCGGCCGCCAGCCGCCGCTGCGCACCGCTTGTCCTCCCGACCTGACCGTCATCGGCACGCGCTACTGCCCGATCGGCTTCTCGGGGGTGGCCTCGGCGCCCGGGGCCGGGACCGCCGGTGACGGCTCGGCCGCCGGCGCACCGCCGGCCGGCAGCGTCTCACCGCGCATCGACGCCCGAATCTGCTCCAGCCGGGAGTGGCCGGCCATCTGCACCCCGGCCTGCTCCACCTCGATCATCCGGCCCTGCACCGAGTCCTTGGCCAGCTCGGCGGCGCCCAGCGCGTTGGCGTAGCGCCGCTCGATCTTGTCGCGCACCTCGTCGAGGCTCGGCGTGGTTCCGGGGGCGGCGATCGCGCTCATCGACCGCAGCGAGGCGCTAACCTGCTCCTGCATCTTGGCCTGCTCCAGCTGGCTGAGCAGCTTGGTGCGCTCGGCGATCTTCTGCTGCAGCATCATCGCGTTCTGCTCGACCGCCTTCTTGGCCTGCACCGCCGCGCTCAGCGCCTGGTCGTGCAGGCCCTTGAGGTCCTCGACGCTCTGCTCGGCGGTGACCAGCTGGGCGGCGAACGCCTCGGCGGCGTTGTTGTACTCGGTGGCTTTGGCGGCGTCGCCCGCCGAGGTGGCCTGGTCGGCCAGCGTCACCGCCTGGCGCACGTTGGCCTGCAGCTTCTCCACATCGGCCAGCTGGCGGTTGAGCCGCATCTCCAGCTGCCGCTGGTTCCCGATCACCTGCGCGGCCTGCTGGGTCAGGGCCTGATGCTGACGCTGCGCCTCTTCGATGGCCTGCTGGATCTGCACCTTCGGGTCGGCGTGCTCGTCGATCTTCGCGTTGAACAGTGCCTGCAGGTACTTCCACGCCTTGACGAACGGGTTGGCCATCAGTCAGCTCCGTCTTCGTTATCGATGTTCGCCGGATGCCCGGACGGGATGGGTCGGTCCCTGTCCGCCCAATTTAGACCACGGTCACCGCCGTCACCGGCGGGATGACGACCTTGGTTCCGGCGTCGATGTTCGCCGCACCGGCGGCGCGAACCGCCGCGTGTTCGGCCCCGGCGACGTACCGGCCGGCCTCGAAAAGCACCGTCGACAGCGGAATCCCCAGTGCCCGGCAGATCGCGTTCAACAGCTCGCTGGACGCCTCCTTGCGTCCCCGCTCGACCTCGGAGAGGTAGCCGAGGCTCACCCGGGCCGCATCGGAGACCTCGCGCAGCGTGCGCCGCTGCCCGGTCCGCACCTGTCGCAGCACGTCACCGACGGCCTCCCGCAGCAATGTCGTCATCGTCTACTCCCCGATCGGTCGGTCCGCGGGCCCGCGGCCGGCGGTCACCACAGTGAACGAGCGGAACGGCCGGGTTGGTTCCCGACCGGGTCAGCGCCGGGACCGCCCCCCGCGCACGTCGGCGATCGCCGACCGCACGTAGTCCACCCCGGTCACCACCGTCAACACCACCGCGACACCCATCACCACCTGGGCCGCCGTCAGCCAGGGTCCGGTCAGCGGCAGCACGAACAAACCGATCGCCACCGCCTGTACCAGCGTTTTCAGCTTGCCGCCCCGGCTGGCCGGGATCACCCCGCGATGCAGCATGACGAACCGGAGCAGGGTGACGCCGACCTCGC
>NZ_JBYCLB010000179.1:0-1887 GCF_057473705.1 Mycobacterium sp. TH-M15
GGTGAGTTTCGGATCCGCTTGGCGCAGAATCGATTCAGTGCGCTCGGCGGGCAGGGTGACGTCGATCGGGACGTAGGCCGCCCCGGTCTGCAGCACCGCCAGGATCGCGATCACCGACTCGATGCTGCGCGGCAGCGCGATCGCCACCCGGTCTTCGGCGCCGATGCCACGCGCGGCCAGCCCGGCGGCCAGCCGGCCGGCTTCGGTGGCCAGCTCGGTGTAGGTCAGGCTGCGGTGCTCATCGGTCAACGCCGGGGTGTGCGGGTCCGCGGCGGCCGCGGCGGCGAACAGGGCCGGCACGGTGGCCGGCGCCGCCGCCGGTGCGGCGCGCCGGGCGGTCTCACGCGGCAGCAGCACCTGCAGGTCGGCGATCCGGGGCCGGGCCGGATCCCCGATCTGGCGCAGCACCCCGAGCAGCCGCTCGGCCAGTTCAGGCACCGAAAGGTGCGGCAGCGCTTGCGGTATCGCCTCCAGCAGCACGGTGAGGCGGCCGTCGCGGGGCGGGTAGCTGACGATCGTCAGCGGGTAGTGGGTGAGGCTTTGCACCGCGACCGGGATGAACCGCACCCCGTCGCCGGTGGTGACCCCGGCGCCGGTCTCACCGATCGGGGCGTTCTCGAAGACCAGCAGCGTGTCGAAGGCGGCGTTACGGGTGGCCCGCTGCAGCTTCGACAGGTTCAGGTAGCCCAGGTCGCGCATGGCGGCGGCGTCGCGCTGCAGCGCCTGGCAGGCCGCGACGACCGGGGTGTGGCCGGGCAGGTCGGCGGCGACCGGCACGGTGTTGATGAACAGCCCGACCATGGTCTCTACCCCGGTCAGCTGCTGCGGGCGGCCCGACACCACGGTGCCGAACCCGACGTCGCGGCGCCCGGTGAGCCGGGCCAGCAGCACCGCCCAGGCGAACGCCATGACGGTGTTCAGGGTCAGGCCGTTGCGGCGGGCCCAGTCGCACAGCCGGGTGGTGTCGGCGGCATCCAGCGCCACCTGGTGGCTGTCCGGGATGACGCTGCCGGGGCTGATCGCGCCGTCGGCCAGCATGGTCGGGCCGCTCAGCGGGGCCAGGTAGTCCCGCCAGGCGTCGACGGCGGCGGCGGTGTCCTGACCGGCCAGCCAGCCGATGTAGTCGCGGTAGGGCCGCGGCGCCGGCAGCGGCTCGGTGCCGCCGGCGGTGTAGATCGCCACCAGTTCGTCGAAGAACACCGCCACCGACCAGCCGTCGAGCAGCAGGTGGTGCACGGTCAGGATCAGCCGGTGGGTGTCGGCGCCGGTGTGGATCAGCACGAACCGCAGCAGCGGGCCGCGGGCCAGGTCGAAGTTGGCGACCCGCTCGGTGTCCGCGATCGCATCGAGTTCGGTTGGGGTCGCGTCGATCTCCCGCCACGGCACGGTGGCCTGCGCCGGGATGATCTGCACCGGGTGCGGCAGGTCGACGTCGAAGAACGAGGCCCGCAGGTTGGGGTGGCGGGCCAGCATGGTGTCGGCGGCCCGGCGCAGCAGGGCGGCGTCCACGGCGCCGACGATGTCGACGACGAACTGCATGGTGTAGACATCAACGCCGCCGCCGCCGTCGTCCCCGCCGTCGTCGGTGGCCAGTTTGGCCAGTGAGAACAGTCCCTGCTGCAGCGGGGTCAACGCCAGCACGTCCTCGATGCCGGGCCGCTGGGTTGTCTCGGTCACGACGAATCACCCCATGTCGCGGTGAGATTCGCCAGGGCCTCGGCGCCCAGCCCGGACAAGCTCATCGGGGCGAACTCGGCGTCGGCGTCCGGGCCGGGCCGGGCGGCGTCGGCGGCGGCGGCCAGCGCCGCGAACGTCGGATGGTCGAAGATCATCCGCGGGTCCAGCACCAGCCCGGCCGCCCGGGCCCGGGCGGACAGCTGCACCGAT
>NZ_JBYCLB010000180.1:0-7463 GCF_057473705.1 Mycobacterium sp. TH-M15
GCCTCACCGGGACCGATGAGGAAATCCTTGTCGCCCAGCACGAGTCGCAGCCGGCCGGAGAGCAGATACATCCACTCCTGACCCTCGTGCACGGGCAGCTCGTCCGGTGGACGACGCCGGGTGCTGACCCGGATCTTGAAGGCGTGCAACCCACCGGCCGGCCCGTAGCGGGTCAGCGGCCAGTACGTGATCCCATGATGGCTGTGCGAAACGCCCCGCACCCGCGGGTCGGGTTGTTCAGGGGTGCGCAACAACTCGTCGGTGCTGACCGACAGCGCCTCGGCCAGCCGCGGCAGATGATCCAACGCCAGGCGACGCTTACCGGATTCCAGGCGGCTGAGCGTCGACACGTCGATGCGGGCGCGGGTGGCGACGTCCTCCAAGGTCAGGCCCTGTTGGGTGCGCAGCTCCCGCAGTCGCCGCCGCACCCGCAGATCGACGCTGCTCTCCTCGTTATTTGCCTGCATGGCAAATTAGCTTGCCAGCACGGCGCGTTCCCCGGCAAGCTCGGGTGCATGAATGAAATCCGGGACTGCGTTGTGGTGGGCGGTGGTGCGGCCGGGCTCAGTGCCGGCCTGGTGCTGGGTCGGGCACGGCGCAACACCGTGTTGATCGACGCGGGGGAGCAGAGCAACCTTGCCGCGCACGGCATCGGCGGCCTGCTGGGCCACGACGGCCGGCCCCCGAGCGAGCTGTATGCGCTCGGCGGCGGCGAACTCGCGAACTACGGTGTGCAGGTGCGCACCGGTGAGGTGGTCGAGATCGAATGTCTCGACGGTGATTTCGTCGTGCGGGTGGATGACGGGACCAGTGAGCGTGCTCGACGAGTCCTACTGGCCACCGGGATGGCGTACCTGCCGCCGCAACTGCCCGGACTGGACGGGCTGTGGGGCCGATCGGTCTTCCACTGCCCGTTCTGCCACGGTTGGGAGGTGCGCGATCGACCGCTGGCGGTGCTGGCGCTGGGCGAGCGGGCAGTGCATTCGGCGTTGCTGTTGCGGTGCTGGAGCGACGACATCGTGTTGCTCACCGACGGTCCGGCAGACCTGGGCGCCGATGATCGCGCCCGGCTCGCGGTTGCGGGCGTGTCGATAGACGAGCGGCCGGTAGTCGCCCTGGACGGTCACGACGGCGAGCTGTCGGCGGTGGTGTTCGCCGACGGCAGCAGGTTGATGCGGAGTGGACTACTGGTGGCCGCGACGACCATGCGGCAGCGCAATCGGCTGGCCGAGCAGCTCGGCGTGGACGTGGCCGCAGCCGGGCTCGTTGCCGAGGATCCGGTAGGCGTCGATTCGTTGTGGCGCACCTCGATTCCCGGGGTATTCGCCGCCGGGGACCTGACGGGAGAGATGCCACAGGTCGCCGCCGCGATCGCGGCGGGTTCTCGGGCCGCGGCGGCGGTTGTGGAGAGTCTGACAACCGAGGACTACGGAGTGCCGGCGCCCATCGTGACAGGAGGGTCGACCGATGACTGAGTCGGCGCAGGACGCGCGCGATTACTGGGAACAGTTCTACGGTGACCGCGAGCGGGTGTGGAGCGGACGGGTCAATACCTGTCTCGCCGAGACCACCGCCGACCTAGCCCCGGGCCGGGCGTTGGACCTGGGGTGCGGGGAGGGTGCCGTGCCGATGCCATCTGGCTGGCCGAAGACGGATGGCAGGTGGTCGCCGTCGACGTGTCGGCCACCGCCCTGGGCTCCGGATCACGCTCGCGAACATCACTTCGCCGGTGTCGAAGAGGTTCTCGCGGCGCTGCGCCTTGACGACGCGCAGTGGGATCGGGTGCTGGCGGAGAGCGCCGACCGCGAGGCCATCGGACCCGACGGGCAGACGGCGACACTGGTAGACAACGTGATCGTCCTGCGCCGCAAGGGCTAGCAGCCGCTACAAGGCGTCGTGGAAGATCAGCCCGAGCGTGTACCGCTCACCGGACCGCACCACCGAAACCCCGTGCCGCACCGGCGACGTCGACCAGCCCCGAGCCGATCGCACCGGCCGGTCCCGGGTGGTGAACAGATAGCCGTGCCCCTGCGGCAACTGCGTTGCGGTGCCGCGTGACTGCGCCCGGGGCCGCTGTTCGACCAGCAGGAACTCCCCACCGGTGTAGTCGGTCTGGGGATCGCTGAGGTTGATCACCACCTGCAGCGGGAACACCAAGTCGCCGTAGAGGTCCCGGTGCAGCGCGTTCCAGTCGCCGGCGCCGTACCTCAGCATCAGGGCGGTGGACTTGGTCTGGCCGGCCCGGTGGCATTCGGCCAGCCAGTCGTCGAGGCTATCCGGCCAGGGGGCGTCACGACCCAGCTTGGCCGCCCAGTCCCGGACGATCGGCAGCAGCCGCGGGTAGAGCGCGTGCTTGAGGTGCTCGATCGGCTCCGGGTACGGCGTGCGGAAGTACCGGTACTCACCGGAGCCGTACCGGTGCCGGGCCATGTCGACGGTGCTGCGGAACCTGGCGTCGTCGGGGTAGAGCCGGCGCAGCCGGGTCATCTCCGCGGTGCTGAGCAGCCGGGGGAGCAGCGCGCCGCCGTACTCGTCGACGGTGTCGGTGATCTGGCCCCAGTCCCCGGCGGCGACCCGCTTCTCCCAGGCGTTGGCCGGCATCGGTGGGCTCCCTTCTGGTCCGCGTGATCGACGATAGCCGTGTCAGCCGGGGTTGCTATGATCGAAACTATGTTCGAATCATTTGTCGACGTCGACCCGGAAGCGGACGAATCGGCGCTGGTGGACCGCATCGCCGAGCTGGAGCGGGTCAAGGCCGCCGCGGCGGCCGGGCAGGCGCGCGCCGCCGTCGCGCTGGACACGGCCCGTCGGGCCGCCGAAGAGGCCGTGGGGGTGCCGGCCGTCCGGCGCGGGCGCGGGGTGGCCAGCGAGATCGCCCTGGCCCGGCGGGATTCGCCGGCTCGCGGCGGCCGGCATCTGGGCTTCGCCAAGACGCTGGTGTACGAGATGCCGCATACCCTGGCGGCGCTGGCGGACGGTCTGCTCTCCGAGTGGCGGGCCACGCTCATCGTGCGGGAGAGCGCCTGCCTGGACGTCGAGGACCGCCGGGTGCTGGACGTCGAGCTCTGCGGTGATCGTGGCGGCCTCGACGGGATGGGTGACGCCCGGGTGGCCGCGGCGGCCAAGGCCATCGCCTACCGGCTCGACCCACACGCCGTCGTCGACCGAGCCGCCAAGGCCGAGAAGGAGCGCACCGTCACCATTCGGCCCGCACCGGACACCATGACCTATCTGACCGCCCTGCTGCCGGTGGCACAAGGCGTTTCGGTGTACGCCGCCCTGCGGCGGCAGGCCGACTGCTGCGGTGACGGCCGGAGCCGCGGTCAGGTGATGGCCGACACGCTCGTCGAACGGGTGACCGGCCGGGAAGCTGCGGTACCGACGCCGATCGCGGTGAACCTGGTGCTCTCCGACGAGACGTTGCTCGCCGGCTCGGATACGCCCGCCGACCTGTACGGGTACGGCCCCATTCCGGCCGCCGTCGCCCGGGGCCTGGTGTCGGCCGCGCTGCTGGACAAGCGGTCCCGAGCGACGCTGCGCCGCTTGTACGCCGATCCGGAATCCGGGGCGCTGATCGCAATGGAGTCACGCGCCCGGCTGTTTCCCCGCGGGCTGGCCACCTTCATCGAGCTGCGCGACCAGCGCTGCCGCACGCCGTGCTGCGACGCGCCCATTCGCCACCACGACCACGCGCAGCCATGGGCCCGCAACGGGCCGACCACGGCGGCCAACGGCCTGGGAAGCTGCGCGCGGTGTAACTACGTCAAAGAGTCCCCGGGCTGGCGAGTTCGAGCCGGTGACACCGAGAAGGGCAGGCACAAAGCCGAATTCACCACGCCCACCGGTGCGCGATACCGGTCGATCGCCCCGCGGTCGAGGGCTCCGGCGGCCATCGAGGTCAGTCACGCCGAGATCGCCGTGGCCGTCGAGCTGTGGGACCTGCACGCCGCGTAGCTTCGGCGACGGCTGGCCCGGGCACCGGCAAGCGGGTACCGTGAGCAGCGCGGACGAGTTGGCCGGGCGGCCGCGGCCCGTACTGGTTCACCAGTCGGGTCGAGGAAAGTCCGGACTTCACAGAGCAGGGTGATTGTTAACGGCAATCCGGGGTGACCCGCGGGAAAGTGCCACAGAAAACAGACCGCTACCTGGTAGCAAGGGTGAAACGGTGCGGTAAGAGCGCACCAGCATCCCGGGTGACCGGGATGGCTCGGCAAACCCCACCCGGAGCAAGGCCAAGAAGGCCGCATTCGTGCGGCCGCGCAGGCGTCCGAGGGCTGCTCGCCCAAGCCTGCGGGTAGGCCGCTTGAGGCACCCGGTGACGGTGTGCCCAGATGGATGGTCGCCGCCGCGGCGCCGGAGACGGCGGCGTGGAACAGAATCCGGCTTACAGGCCAACTCGTCCGCCCTGCACGGTCACTCTGGACCTCCCATCACCGCGTCGAGTGCGCCCAAGGATTCGCCCAGGTGCGCCCGGCAGCGCTGGGCCAGGTCGTCCTCCTGCTGGTAGAGCAGGCCGTAGCTGAAGGTGTCCTCGCCGGCCGTGCGCGCGGCGTCGGCCTGCTCGATCAAGTGGGCCCGGCTCACCACACTGTCCTGGTGATCGCCGAGCAGCGTCTGGATCACCTTCGCCCGCTCGGCGGCCGGTGCCGCGGCCGCGGCGACGGCGGTGTACCGGAGGCGCTTGGCGCTCTTTCGCAGCCGGTGCAGTGCGTGGTCGCGGTCCGGGCCGGCACCCGCCCGGGCGGCCGCGCGGGCGGCCTTGCGGACCTTCCGGTACGCGGCGTCAACGGCCGTCGGGATCGCGTCACCGCTCGACGCCGGGGCCACCAGGGCATCCGCCGGGGCGGCAGCCACCGCGTCGAGACGGTCCAGCAGGCGGAGGTAGCGCTCCGAATCCATCGCCGCCAGGGAGTCGCGGTGACCCTCCCGATACCGGGCTCGTGCGGCGTCCACCAGTCGCTCCCGGACCCGGCCGCGCACCAACTCCGGCGGCAGCCGGTCCAGCGCCCGTTGGTAACGCTCGGCCAGCACCTCGGCATCGCGCGCCGCGCCCAGCACACCGGCCAGCCACCGCAGTTCGCCGGAGATCGCGGCGCCGTCGGCCGCTCCGATCGTCTCCGCGGCGGCCTGCAGCAGGCTGCGAAGCTTGCGGATGGTGACCCGCATCTGGTGCACGGCGTCGTCGGTGTCGGCGCGCACCGCCCGGTCCCAGCCACGCAGCTCGTTGACGTATTCGGCGAGGGCCCGGTGCACCGGGTCGGTGTTCTCGTCGCCGGGCATGTGTCCAGCGTGGCACAGCCGCGCGGCTGCGGGCGGATTCAGAAACTGTGTTCGTCGTCCGGGAAGGCGCCGGTCGCCACCTCGTCGGCGTACTGGCTGGCGGCGCGGCGCAGTTCGCCGCCGACGTCGCCGAACCGTTTGACGAAGCGGGCGGTCTTGCCGGCCGTCAACCCGGCCATGTCCTGCCAGACCAGCACCTGGGCGTCGCAGTTGACGCCGGCTCCGATCCCGACGGTCGGGATGCTCAGTTTGCCGGTGATCTGGGTGGCCAGTTCGGCCGGAACCATCTCCATCACCACGGCGAACGCACCGGCCTCGGCCACCGCGATCGCATCGTGAACGGTCTGCTCGGCGCTGTCGCCACGGCCCTGCACCCGGAAGCCGCCCAGGGTGTTCACGCTCTGCGGGGTGAAGCCGATGTGCGCCATCACCGGAATGCCGGCCGCGCTCAGGGTGGCGATCTGGTCGGCGACCCGTTCGCCGCCCTCCAGCTTCACCGCGTGCGCGGCGCCCTCCTTCATAAACCGGGTGGCGCTCTCCAGCGCCGCGGACGGCCCCGCTTCGTAGCTGCCGAACGGCAGGTCGGCGACGACCAGCGCGTGCGGCGCCCCGCGAACCACCGCGCGCACCAGCGGGATCAGCTCGTCGGTCGAGATCGGAACCGTGCTGTCGTAGCCGTAGACCACATTGGCGGCCGAATCCCCGACCAGCAGCACCGGAATTCCGACGTCGTCGAAGATCCGGGCGGTGGAGTAGTCGTAGGCGGTGAGCATCGCCCACTTCTGCCCCTCGGCCTTCATCTTCTGCAGGTGGTGGATCCTGGTCCGCGAGCGCTGCGGGGTGGGCGTGGGACGCGCAGCGCCATACCCGGTGTGCTCAGACATATAACTGCCCTCAACTGATGGTCCGGTCGATCCTCGAGGCCCAGCCGGGTCCCCGGGTCGTCTGACATAGCCAGTCTGCCATCCCCGGTGGCCGAGCTGAATCGCCGGCGGCAGTGGATTTGCTCACACCACCGCCGGCCGCGTCCGCGCTTGGCCGATTCGCTCGCCGCCCGCGTCGGCAGGGACATACCATCGGCGGCATGCAACGGCTCAGCGGGCTCGACGCCAGCTTCCTCTACCTGGAGACCCCGTCGCAGCCGTTGCACGTCTGCTCGATCGTGGAGCTGGACACTTCGACGATGCCCGGCGGCTACACCTTCGAACGGCTCCGCGACGGGTTGGCGTCGCGTCTGACGGCGATGCCGCAGTTCCGCGAGGAGCTCGCCGACAGCCCGCTGAACCTGGACCACCCGGTGTGGGTGGAGGACCGGGATTTCGACGTGGACCGGCACCTGCATCGCATCGGCCTGCCCACGCCCGGCGGCCGACGGGAGCTGTCCGAGATTGCCGGGCACATCGCGGCGTTGCCGCTGGACCGGAGCCGACCGCTGTGGGAGACGTGGGTGATCGACGGCGTTGCCGGCACCGACGCCCGGCAGGGCGGCCGGCTGGCGGTGATCGTCAAGATGCACCACGCCGGGGTGGACGGGGTGACCGGCGCCAACATGATGTCGCAGATGTGCAGTCTGGAACCCGATTCGCCGGCGCCCGACCCGGTCGACGGCGTCGGTGACGCCAGTGAGCTGGCGATCGTGGCCGGTGGGCTGGCGCGGTTCGTCGCCCGGCCGCTGCATCTGGCCAACGTGCTGCCGGACACGGTGTCGTCGGTGGTCAAGACGGTGCAGCGAGTGCGCGCCGGATCGGCGATGGCGGCGCCGTTCGCCGCGCCGCCGACCGTCTTCAACGCCCCGGTCACCGCGCACCGGAACATCGCCTACGCCGAGCTGGACCTCGACGACGTCAAGCAGGTCAAGGACCATTTCGGGGTCAAGGTCAACGACGTGGTGATGGCGTTGGTCTCCGGGGTGTTGCGCCAGTTCCTGATCGACCGCGGCGAGCTGCCCGACGTTTCGCTGGTCGCCATGGTGCCGGTGTCGGTGCACGACAAATCCGACCGGCCCGGCCGCAACCAGGTCTCCGGGATGTTCTCCCGGCTGGAGACCCAGATCGCCGATCCGGGTGCCCGGCTGGAGGCCATTGCCAAGTCGAATTCGGTTGCCAAGCAGCATAACTCGGCGATCGGCGCGACGCTTCTGCAGGACTGGACGCAGTTCGCCGCGCCGGCGGTGTTCGGCACTG